>SCTL01000511.1 GCA_004297495.1 Verrucomicrobiota bacterium | reverse complement strand
ACTAAGCTGTCGCCGGCGAAAAGCTTCCCAGTGCGTTTGCAGAACGGATGCTGGTATTCGAGCGGCTTGAGATCGTCAGCGTTGAGACTTCGAACGATCTGGTAATCCTGCCAGCCGCATTTCTCCGCGATACCGGAGAGCAGCATCGCCGAGACGATGAATTGTTCTTCACCAGCCTGCACAAGCGAGTAACTGAACGTCGAGTTGTAGGCGACGGCGAGATTCGCGGGCAAGGTCCACGGCGTC
The DNA here is from genome assembly GCA_004297495.1 of Verrucomicrobiota bacterium. GTDB lineage: Bacteria > Verrucomicrobiota > Verrucomicrobiia > Limisphaerales > JADLHS01 > SCTL01. The sequence continues at coordinate 2,533 of SCTL01000511.1, read as the reverse complement.
GTGGTCCAGATGACGATGTTCACGCCGGGCCGGCCAACCACAGGGAACTTCACGAACACGCTCTGGCTGACGTGGTCTTTGTATTCCACCTCAGCTTCAGCCAGCGCCGTGCGACACGGGATGCTCCAATACACCGGTTTCTTGCCGCGATAGACAAAACCTTTCTCGACGATATCGGCGAACAGGCGCAGTTCGTCCGCTTCGTATTCCTTGTTCAGCGTGAGGTAGGGATTGTCCCAGTCGCCGAGCACGCCGAGGCGTTTGAATTGCGCGCGCTGGATGTCAATGAATTTGCGCGCGTAGGCGTCGCAGGCTTTGCGGATCGTGGCGGCGTCGGCGCTGGTGTCGCCCGCCTTGCGCATCTCCTGCGAAACCTTGAACTCAATCGGCAAGCCGTGGCAATCCCAGCCCGGAATATAGGGCGCGCTGAAGCCGCGGAGCGTTTTGTATTTGACGATGATGTCCTTGAGAATCTTGTTCAGCGCCGTGCCGATGTGGACATCGCCGTTGGCGAACGGCGGGCCGTCATGCAGGACGAATTTCTCCGCGCCGGCGCGCGCGGCTTGAATCTTTTCGTAAAGCTTCGCCGCTTCCCACTTCTTAAGCCGCTCCGGCTCGCGCGTGACCAGGTCCGCCTTCATCGCAAAGTCGGTGCGCGGGAGATTGAGTGTGTCTTTATAGTCCATCGCCATTTAGGAGCGCAAACGGTAGCAAACCGCAGCGAGTCGAGTCAAACGCGCGGAAGGCGAGGCGCGTTCGTGAAAATTCGTGCAATTCGCGTCTCCGCTTTTATCCTGCGCTCATGCGAATTCTTTCAGGCATCCAGCCTTCGGGCGCGCTGCATCTCGGCAATTACTTCGGGATGATGCGGCCCGCCATCGAGCTTCAGGAAAAGGGCGAGGCGTTTTATTTCATCGCGGATTATCACTCGATGACTTCGCTCTTCGATGCGAACGAGCGGCGTAAGAACACGCTGGACGTGGCGCTGGATTTTCTCGCGTGCGGACTCGATCCCAAACGCTCGGTGTTCTTCAAACAGTCGGACGTGCCGGAAGTCTGCGAGCTTTCGTGGCTGCTCTCCACGCTCACGCCGATGAGCCTGCTGGAGAAAAGTCATTCGTACAAAGACAAGATCGCCAAGGGAATTCCCGTGAACCACGGCTTGTTCGCGTATCCGGTGCTGATGGCGGCGGACATTTTGATTTACGACTCGAACATCGTCCCCGTGGGCCAGGATCAGAAGCAGCACGTAGAAATCACGCGCGACATCGCGATCAAGTTCAACGAGCAATACGGCCAGACGTTCGTGATTCCCGAGCCACAAATCCGCGAGTCGGTCGCCAAAGTGCCGGGCATTGACGGCGAGAAGATGAGCAAGAGCTACGGCAACACCATCGAGATTTTCGGCGACGAAAAGGCGCTGCGCAAAAAAGTCATGGCGCTCAAGATGGACAGTCGCCAGCCCGCCGAACCCAAGCCGGACGCTGACCAGAATCTCGCCATCCAGTTGCTCAAGGTGATTGATGCGGGCGTCGGCAAGGAATGGGAAGAGAAATTGCGCGCCGGCGGACTTGGCTACGGCGACCTGAAAAAGAAGTTGTTTGAAGTGTATTGGGAATACTTCGCCGCCGCGCGGCAGAAGCGCGCGGAGTTGTCGGCGAATCTGGATTTCGTGAACCAAGTTCTCGCCGACGGCGCGGCCAAGGCGCGGGGCAAAGCGCGTGAAGTTTTGCAACGGGCGCGCAAGGCGAGCGGGTTGGAGTGAGGAAGGAGCGCGGACGCCTCGTCCGCGAGTTTCGAGCGCGCGGGAATCACGCGGACGAGGCGTCCGCGCTCCTTAGTTTACCCCGCCGTGCCGTCCTTGCGTTGGTGCAGGCAGATGCGATTTCCCTCCGGGTCGGCGATGAACGCCATCCAGCAAACGCTCGTCTCGGTTGCCGGGATCAGCACTTTCACTTTGCGGCGGCGGCACGCGGCCATGGCGGCGTGAATGTCCGGCACGGCCAGTGCGATGGCGGCTGCACCTTGCCAATCCCATTTCGGACCGTGTTTGCTCGGCCCGTTGAGGCAAAGCGTCACCGGCTCGGTCGTGAACTCGGACCAGAAATCATTCCACTCCTCGCCGGGCTTGAAGCCGAAGAGTTTTTGATAGAACGCCCGCGTGCGTTTCATGTTCTTCGTGCAATACATCACGAAGTCCACCGCGCGCACCAGAACCGGCGGTTGGCGGCGGCGGGAACTGGTTTTCTTCGCCCGGGTTTTTTTCATGGTTTGGATTTGTCCAACTCAGGACAGTCTGATGTTTCTTCCCTCCCAAACTCCGGGCAGCACGAGCCGTGATGTTCGTAGCAGTCCGGGCAAAGCTTTTTCTCGCCGAAATCAATCGCGCCGAAGCGACCGCATTCGTCGCAGCGCAGCTCCGCGCTGATTTGGTTTTCCGATTTCATCGGTTCACGATTTATGTCGCGCCAGGTGGAGCACGATACTCCCGCCATTGATCAACGCAAAGATGATCAGACCGATGCCCGAGCCT
>SCTL01000510.1 GCA_004297495.1 Verrucomicrobiota bacterium | reverse complement strand
GCTCGTCAATCCGTCCACCGCCACGAACAGTTGCGGGCGCGGACTGCTCGCGAGCACGGAATCAAGTGTCGGGCGCGCGGTGATTTTGCCGATGGCCAGAACGCCCTGAAACATTTCAAAGCCGACGAGCGCTTCGAGAATGTTCTTCTTTGCGACGGAATAAACGGGAATGTTTTTCTCGGGCCGGCGTTGCAACAGGTTTTCAAATTCGGCCAGCCGCTTCTCCGGCAGCAGCACGGAAACGATTTCAAACGAACTTTCCAGCAGGCGATGCACGACCTTGTCGCCCTCGGCCACGAAGATGCCTTGCGCCGCATGTTCGCGCGGACGGCGCAGCGTCCGGTACGGCGCGAGTTCCGGCAGTTCGAGCGAGTCAATCGGGTGGACGTGGAACATGGCGGCGTTGGCGCGAAGGGAACATTCAACATTCAACATTCAACGCCCAACCTCGAACTCTTCGCGCGCTCACGTCCCGATGAACGTTGGGCGTTGAATGTTGAATGTTGAATGTTTTCACCCGTTTCCAGACCTACAGCGAATCGGCCTCGCCTAAAGTTCAAGCGTCGGGCAGGGCTGATCCTGCGCCGTGAGCGCGAGGCTGACGTGGTTCGCGGCGAGTTGTTGCAGCCGCCGTTGCATCACGGTGAACGCCAGTTCCGGCGTGTTGCAGTCGCGGCTCAGGTGGCCGAGATAAAGCTGGCGCAGTTCGCCGGAAAGAATTTCCGCCGTGGCGTCGGCGGCGGCTTCGTTTGAGAGATGACCGTGACGACTGAGGATGCGTTGCTTCAAACTCCACGGACGGCGCGGACAGTCTTGCAGCATCTTCACGTCGTGGTTGGATTCGAGCACGAGAAAATTGGCGGTGCGGATGCGATCAAGCACGAGCTTCGTGACGTGGCCCAGGTCCGTGGCAAAACCAAACCGGCCCACGCTGGAGTGAATGATGAACCCGACCGGGTCTTGCGCGTCGTGCGGGATGGCGAACGTGTCCACCGTCAGATCGCCGATCTCGAAACTGTCGCCTGTGACGAAGAGACGGAACTCAAGATTCCGGGTTTCGAGAATGCGTTCGATCTCCTCTTTCGTGGCGCGATTGCAATAAACCGGGATGCGCAGTTTTCCCGCCAGTCCGGCCAGGCCCGAGATGTGATCGCTGTGTTCGTGCGTGATGAGGATGGCGGAAAGATTTTCCGGCGCGCGCCCGATGCCCGCGAGACGCCGGCGCGTTTCGCGGGGACTGAAGCCGGCGTCCACCAGCACGCGTGTCTCATCCGTTTCGAGATGGGAACAATTGCCGGCCGAACCGCTGCCCAGGATCGTAAATCTGACTGCCACGCTTTGACAGTAGGGACGCCGGAAAATTTGGGCAACGCTTTTCCGTTGGGAAATGAGCCGGCGTCACGCGCCGCGCGATTCGTTTCCGCCGGACAACCGGGTTCGCCACTGGCGCAGCACGCGGACAAACACCGCATCCGCCCGGCGACTGAACACTTCCACGAATGAAAAGCCGCGCCGCAGCGCCACGCCGATTGCCAGCGCAAAGACGACGAGGAAGATCACCATGTTCTGCCAGCCGTCCAGCCGCCACTGATGTTTCCAGAACCAGATCGGATGGTGAAAGAGCGGTTCGCCGTAACAAATCGGCCACAAATCCGCCGGCGCCGGCCCGCGCGAGCCGAGCAAATCGCAAAGCAGATGCAGGTGAAACGTGACCAGACACCAGAGCGCCACTCGCCATCGCTGTCGCGCGAAGCCGGCGAGCACGACCGCAAACACCAATGCCGCCGGCCAGCCGTGACACCAGAGATGATGAAACCTCGCGTAGTTCTGAAAGCTCGTTTCCCGTCCGGAAGCCAAAGCTTGGAAAATGTCCGCCACGATTCCGAGTCCGTCAGCATCGGGAAGAATTCCCGCCAGCGTCACCAACCGCCGGTCGCGCGGGTTCTTCACCGCGACCGCCGCGACCAGCCAGCTTCCCATGAAGTGAGTGATCGGTGACATGGCGGCAACGAACTCAACTCATCGCGCGGGCGATGCTGTTCCACCAGGCATCGTGCAGTTCAGTGAGCGGGGCCGAGAATTCGCCGCTGGCGGTTTTCACCGTCAGCTTGTCGCCGCCGACTTTGCCGATCTGCACCGCCGGCACACCCATGAGCTTGGCGCGTTCGACGACTTTCACGGCGTCGAGCGCTTTGCAAGTGATGACCACGCGCGATTGCGTTTCGCCGAAGAGCAGCGCGTCGAGGCGGTGGGGCGAGGCTCCTGACGAGCCATCGTCCGTCTTTCCATCGGTTCGCGAGGACGCTCGCCCCACCGATGAAAGGTCAATCGTCGCACCAATCAACCTCGGCGTGTCACGGGCGATGAGCTGGCTGATGCAGCTTTCCGCGAGCGCGACGGCGAGGCCGCCTTCGCTGCAATCGTGCGCGCTTTTCACAAGACCGGATTGGATCAGGCCGATGAGCGTGGTGTGCAGCGTCTTCGCGACTTCGAGGTCGCAGCGCGGCGGCGAGCCATTTTTCTTGCCGTGGATGACTTGCAGATACGCGCTGCCGCCGAGGCCGAAAATCGGGTCGGCTTGGTCCACTGCTTCGCCGAGCAGGATGATGGCGTCGCCTTCGTCCTTGAACCATTGCGTGGTGACGTGCTCCAGCTTTTCGATGAGGCCGACGACGGAAATCGTGGGCGTCGGATCAATCGGGCCGGCAGGGCTTTGATTGTAGAGCGAGCAATTGCCGCCGGTGACGGGCGCATTGAAGGCTTTGCAACCTTCGGCCAGACCGCGCACGGATTCCTTGATTTGCCAGAACAGCTCGGGCTTGAGCGGGCTGGGCATGTTGAGATTGTCCGTCGCGCCGAGCGGCAAAGCACCGGAGCAGGCGAGATTGCGGCAGGCCTCGGCCACGGCAGCTTTCGCGCCTTCGTAGGGATCAAGATAAACGTAACCGCCATTGCAGTCCACGGTCATGGCGATGAGCTTCTCGGGAAACGA
>SCTL01000509.1 GCA_004297495.1 Verrucomicrobiota bacterium | reverse complement strand
GTCGCCGCCGAAGCTGGGAATGATGTCGTCGAAGTTCTGCGCGCCGAGGGTCAGGCATTTGATGAAGCGCAGTTGCCGAAACGGATCGGCGATTCCGTCATCTACCGGCACTGTGGCCCAAACAAACCACTTCGTGCCCGCCGCGAGATTTTGCTCCACGCGAAACCCGACGTAGCCCACGTTCGTGGTGAACGGCCCAGCGTCGCGCGTGGAGAGCGCATTGTTCAGCCACGCCGTCGCGGCCGGAACGGTCGCAGCGTTTGCGGCATCGCCTGCGAGCGCGCGATTACGCAGCACCAACGTCATCGCCTTGTGCCCGCTCACGCGGCGCACCGAACCGTCATCGAGCATGACCGCATTGTTCTTGGCCCAGACGTTCCAAGCGCGACGTTGATCGCGCGTCAAAGTTTTCCAGAGGTTCGATAGTTTCATGTGTTCTGTTTCTTGTTTGTTGCCCGCCGAAAACCAATCCGCCTCGCCGCACCAGAAAGCGGAGGACGATTCTCCCTCTCCCTGGGGGAGAGGGCCGGGGTGAGGGCGAGCGTTCGCTACGCTCAACGCGAAGCAGAGAATGAGTGGTGTCCGGAGAACGCGTTTCATTTCACCACTCCTGTTTGCGTTGGTTGATTTACGACGGTGTTACTTGCCACCAACCGCAGCTCTTCCTGATTGCTGCGACCGGCGGGCAGCACTTCGCCTTTACGGAAAAGTTCAAACATCGTCTCGCGACTGATTGCTCCCGCCTGCCACGCGGCGACGACGGCGGTGATCTCATCGCTCGCCATACCCTTCGTGGAGAAGTCGCTGTTCACGGTGACGAGCACGCGATCATCGCCAATCGCTTCGGGAGTCTCCTCGGTCGAGTTCCACCAATACACCCAGCGCAACACATGCGTCAGCGAATCGCTCACGCTGAGTGACACGGCAGACAGCACGGAATTTTCACCGCTCTGACGCAGTTCAATTGCCTCCGCCGTCTCCCCCACTTTCTTTTGCGCTTCCAGCATCCGCGTGCCGAGCACAGCCATCAGGCGTTCGTCGCGATCCATCGCACGCTCAAACGTTGTCAGGCCTTGCCCGGTGAATTCGAGGAAGCCCGCCGTTGCGCCCGGAGTCTCCGCAACCCAGGCCGTGCTCGAACCAATGCGGAGTGTGGAACTCTTATCGAAGCCGCTCACCCATGCCGTCGGTAGCGCGGTGAAATGCAAGCCGTGTTTGTAGTCCGCGTTGAGGCGGTAGTGATCGAGGTTCACCGCGATGATGTCCGCGAGCGGCAACTTGTCCACGACCGGCAACGAATGGCGCGGCCCGTGAAACACAAATGGAATCAGCGGCAGCGGCTTGCCGAGTCGCAGCGGAATGCGCGTTTCGGTTTTCACCCACTCAGCTTTGCCGCGCTTCGACTTCTTTTCGCCTTGCTGCCACAACTCGACTTGATACGTCCACGTCTGTGCATCACCTTTCGCACCCTTGCCACCAGGCACGAGCCGCAACACGCGAAGTTGTTCCGTCTCGCCATCGGCAAAGGGATCGGCGGCGTCTGATTGCGTGGTCACTTCGCGGAGGACCACGAGCGTGAGCACATTGCGACCGTTCACGCGCTCCGTGCGCCAGTTGAGGATTTGCTCGGCGGTGTAGAGAACGGCGTAGGCGCGTTGTTCGACTTGGTCTTCCCAATCCACCAGCGTGCCCGCGCGGCCAACACCGATGACTTCGCTGACAACGTTCTTCGCGTAAGCTTGCAACGAAGTGCCAAGCATGTCCGCGTCCTCGACGAACGCGGCGAGCGCACGACCGACGCCAGCGGAGTTGTCAGGGAGCTTGAACGTCGGCTCGCGCCGGAAGATCAGCCCGACGAAACCATCAGCAGTGCGCGCCGTCGCATTGAAGAACGAAGCGCGAGCGCGGTAGGCGTTGAACTCATCGGAAGATTGCGAATCAAGTTTCGGCAGATACTTGTTCGCCGCCGTCTTGATCGCGTCCTCGCCGGCCAGCACGTCGCGCGCGCGCAGCCAGGCGCTCAGGTTTGCATCGTAATCAGAATGTGTGCTGTCAACGGGCATCGCGAGCGCGACTCTAGCACGCGCTTTCGCAACACCTGATCATCGCTCACCGCGCCCACCGCGTATGACCGCGCACGATTACGGCACCTCCGCGTATCACCGCAGAATAAATTTCCGATTTTCTCTTGACGGTTTTTTGAGTCACAAAATTACAAGTTCACCACCCGTCCAAGATTTCGACGAAGATTTCCCGGGAATATTTCCAAGTCCACCAACCGATTCACGGTCGTGAATTTCAACACCACACGACACGATGTTTCGGTTGTATTTCGAGAGTTCACGACGGTTCGAGAAATTTCCAACAACAACCGTCTCCTGAAAATTTCCACGAGTCCACACGACGAATCGTCACAGGATTTCCACGACAGTTTTCAACGGTTACAACTTCGGTGACCACCAATTCAACTCCCGTTTTTCCAACCGTCACCTGTCCGACAACGTTCAGTCTCGACACAGATTTTGTGACGTGAAGTTTTGTCGCACGACCGTCCACGATTCGGACGAACCGAGTTTTCCAACGACGCGTCACGTCTCCAACCGTCAACCGACAGCACCACGCAACTGCGAGGGCAACTGGTTTGTGCGTCGTCGTGCAATCCAACGTCGTAGGTAATTCAACGTCCCCGGAGCGCTTCGTTCGGGCGTCGGCGGGCAGCAGGCGCGCCAGCCCTGCCGCAGGCGCAACACAGGGCTGGCACGCCTGCTGCAATTCCGCCGACGCCCTGCCACTTCGCTTCGGACAAGGGCAACGATGGTGGGACGAACCTTCGGGCGGGCGGGAGGTCTTGGTCGCGCGCAGCCTTCAGCGCTGCCGGGCGTCCCTACCGAGATGTGCTGTGTGTCTCACAGAAATTGGTGATGAGACACACAGCACATCTCGGTAGGGCCGCCAGGCGTTGGCACACACTGGTCGGCGTTCGTTGGCAGCGGTCGCAGTCGGCGGTAGCGGCACTCTACTTTCAGCGTGTCACGCAGCCGGTGCAGTTCTGGGTCGCGTTGGGTTCTCCGTCGCAGTGGCGTCCGCAGTTGCCCTGGTGGCACTCGTTCGTCTGGCGTTGGCTCGTCCTCACCGGCTGGGTGCGTCCTTCCCGGCGGCGTGAGCGGTCAGTGTGAGCCACATCGTGGCCGCCTTTACAGCAACTTCAAAAACCCATCCGCAGTGACGATTTTTATCCCGCGAAACTCGCGCAGCGGCAGCAGGTGCTTTTTGTCGCCCGACACAATGTAATCCGCGTCGGCAGCCAAGGCGCATTCCAGAATCATTTCGTCAAACGGATCAGGCGTTTCGCCCTGGGCGCGGTCGGATGGAAAAACCAGATCGGCGGACGCGGTGAGGTTCTCCACCCACGCCACGCGCCGCTTGTCCGGGTAGCGCGCAGACAATTCCTCGACCGTATCGAAGTATTCGGACAGGAGTTGCGGACTGACAAAAACCGAAATCTCGCCGCGCGCCCACGCGGAAAGACAATCAAAGGGCTTGCCGCGCCAGAAGCTCGCGCTCGCCACGATGTTGGTGTCGAAAACCACCTTCATCGCGAGCGACGACGGCGCACGGTGTCAATCGCGTCCTGAACCTCCGCCTCGTCCTTCGCGGTCGCCTCGGGCAGCTCGCGCCCGGAGAGGATCAATGACCGCGCCTTGGCCGGCGTCAGCTCCACCCGCTTGCGCAGAATCACCAGCCCATTGACGTAGCCGACCTCCAGCTTGTCGCCGGGATGCAAGCGGGCCTGGTCACGGATCGTTTCCGGTATCACCGCCTGGCCTTTGGTGGATAGACTCGTAATCATGCGGTAAGACTACACTTACTCTGGTAAGAATCAAGTTTTTCCGCCAAACACTATTTTCACGAAACGCCGAAGACGAAAATAAGGCGGTTTCTTATTTTCACGACCGATAAGGCGCTCCGCCACGATTTCCGCTCTCATCCGTCGTATTCGTCCCATCCGTCCCACTAATGCGCACGCCACTTGCCGTTCGGTTCACACGCAGCCAGGTGAAGTCGTGAGTCTCATTCGATTTGAACGCGTCTTGCAATTCGTGCGCCCTCGAAAGACAAGCTTGGCTCGCTGCGCTCGATGAAATGTTTGTTCGCGCTGCGCTCTGCTCGCGTGCTCAACAACCACAAGGCGCGCAAGCACAGTCACGGTTTTCATTTACGTTCGTTCACTCCCACGCGCGCGATGCCTGACGCCCGCCCTAGCGCCTAACGGCGCTGGGCCGGGCCGCCTACTCAGGTTTACGAACGTCACTGTCGGCGGCCCTCGGTCTACCCGCGCGCGCGTTGGACGTCTCACCACGCTCGAACGTCCTCGTGCATTCCAACCGTTACCGGTTACTCGAACGGTCTGGCGCGCGCGGGTCAGGCATCCAGAACAACTCGTCGCTTCGCTCCTCGATTTTGAATTTGAGTCTTCAGCATTTGACGATGTCCTCGCAGAGCCGACACTTGCGCCGCGTTCGCCGGACGCTGGCGCGTCTCTCATGTTTCTCATCGGCTCACTTCGCGCCAAGTGCCGGCACTGCTCGGCTGGCGCACGATGACTGACTCGATCATTTGCGACGGCTTCACTCACTCCGCTCCGCTGTCAGATGGAGCAAGCTCCCGCTCCGTTCGTTTTCGCCCGTCGCAAACAATCGAGACAGTCAGGACGACTCGTGCGCTCAGACTCACGACTCTACAGTCACTGAACAGTCATGAGTGACAGACGTGTCGGCCCGTTACCCTGGGGCGGCGAGCGCGAACCGTTTGCGGCGCTGCGCTTGCAAACGGTTCGCCCTCGCACCCCTCCCCATATTTGTCTGACACCTCCTCAACAGGCTTCGCGCAGAACTGTGAGCGCGCCCATGCACCCATCGCGTCGCAGTTCTCGCGCTCCGCTCTGTTGCCGAGGAGTCAGATTCGTTGGCTTGCGCTGGCGCGACTGCGCCTGGTGGCCGTGACGCAGTCACCCAGCAGACCCGGCGGAAGGAAATGGCTGCGCGGCTGGTTGTCACGAACGAGTGCTCTCCGGTACGTCACACAACACATATTGTGCGTTCGTTCCCTCGTGCCTCGGTCACACCTTTATTCTGATCGCGCTGACACCCCTCACTTCGTGAGCCGCTTCAGCGCGGAATAAAGGGTCGCACAATATGGCGTTGTGTGACGCACCGCTGCTTCACTGTCACGCTGACTGCGAGCTGACAGGCTGCAAAGTCAGCGCAGTCACCGCGCCAGTTCGCAGGCATCGTTCGCGCCAACGCAGCCGCTTCGCATGGTGGCCAGTGCGGCACGCACCAGCCGGGTCTGCTCGCCCCAAAGCCCCCGCCCACCCCATTGCTCGCCCCCTCCATCCCCAGGGGGCTGCGCGGGCAAATGTTTTGCTCGCTTCGCTCGATTGAAAGGGAACGACTCGTTGGCCGTCGCGTGAACAGCAACGCGCCGTCCAAGTTTTCAGTTCCGATTTTTTCTGCTCCTGCGTCTCTTGCCGTCGCCCTCACTGCCTCGCCGCAAAACCAGCCCGCCCACTCGTGGCGACCTTCTGAAGAGCACTTCCACGGGGGAGGGCTGGCGGCTCGGCTTTGCAGTGAAGGGCGACGGACAGAAGACGCACAGCAGAGCAGAAAAAAAAAGAACATGAAAACAACAAATCAAAATACAAAATCAGGGGCTCGGGAGCAGATCCGCACAGTTGAGCAGAACAACACCAACACCGCCGAAGCGCAGAGCGCAGTTGCGCCCGCACCGGAGCAGACCGCGAAGAAAGACAATCGCTTGCCGATTGATTCGGCAGCGCGGAAAGCGAATCGCACATTGCCGACGCCGAAGGTGTTGAACCTTTTGCACACTCAGTTGCCCG
>SCTL01000508.1 GCA_004297495.1 Verrucomicrobiota bacterium | reverse complement strand
AAACCTTGTTGGGTTTTGTCAGCGCGTTCCTGATGCAACATCCGGGACTGGTTTGTCGTCACACATTGGAAATCACAGAGGCAGGCTTGATCGAGCGGACTGAGGTGAATGAATCGTTACACAGGTGGCCAAATATCTGCCGCATCTTTTCGTTCGCCGGTTACTTGTACGTTTATGTTGGCCAAGACAATGTGCACATGATTCCGAAGCGCGACCTCACACCCGCGGCGCTCGCAAAATTCGAATCTGATCTGCGTGAGCGCGCCAAAATGAAATGACTAGAAGGCATCAGGCGGCGATCCACAACCAACAACACCCGCCTGCTATTCTGCGCTTTCCGGCGGCAGTCCCTTGCCCTTGCCGTGGTCCAGATTGACGAACTGGTTGGTCGCGGGGATGTGACAGACGATATTGAACTTGCCGACGGCTTCACGCTTCGCGATCTGGAAGGCGGCTTCCGTAGCCGGGAAATTCTTGCCCTTGCGGGGATTCTTGGTCCAGTGCCCGGCCTCGGTCAGGTATTCGAGCGAGTCGGCGTTTTCGATGAGGATGTTCATGGTAGGTGCGGGAGGTTTCAGTGCTTGGCGTTTTCCAGAACCATCAATCCCATGAAGACGCCGCCGCAGAAGATTCCCACCGCGATGGCCCAGAGCAGAACGACCGTTTTTTGCCGTTGTTGCCAGGGCGCTTGGTGGCGGAAGCAAAGTCTCCCCAGCAGGTTGATCGGAGAATAGTTCGGATTAATACCATCCCAGCATGAGGCCGGATGGGGAAATGTCCACCTCTAAACCAACAAATCGAACCCACCCAATCGGCGATGAAACGAACTGTGCCGGGCTGTCAGACGAGTTTGAACCGCATCCGAACATCGTTTCCGCGCGGGGTAGCATTCGTGACGACCGCAACTCTCTTGCTGACGGAAAGCCTCTTCAGAATAGATTGCGATAAAGGTATCTATTACCCGCGGCGGGAGTAGTGTGGCTCCCATGAATGCCGCTTTCTTTCCCCAAGCACTCTCTCCACCGCCGGCCGCGAAAGCCACCTTGCTCCTGGCCGAATTTTGTCCAGTCAAAACTCCCGGTTCGCAAAACATCTTCGACCCAAAACTCCTCGCTCTCCGTGCCAACCTGATTACCTCGGTCCTCAAAGAAATCATTTCTCCGCCCGGCTGGATTCACGGTGGCATCAATGATTGACGCGGGAATTTTGTCGTTTGCCAGATGGCTTGACGATTCAGACCGTGGCGGGTGTTGGGCTGACGTATTCAACCTGCGGGTGAGTCCGTAAAGACCACCAACTCCATGGCGTGCGATTCATTGAAATAGAATTAGGACATTCCTGACTGGCGCGTACATTCCTCCGATGGAAAGCGTATCCCCGAAAGCGACCACGACCGAGCGCGGTTCTTTGCCCTTGTCAGGCTTGCCCGTACAAGTTCAATGCGACGGTTTCAAGTGCATGGCCTTCCGGGACAAGGAAGGACGATGGGTGGAGTTGTTTACCCGCGAGTTCCTGCCCCACGTTCTAAGCGTTATTCCTACCAGTTAAGTTCGCGGATTTCCCTAGCCAGCACCCGGCGATGAATCATGGAATCCCGCCGAATTAATTGATGGCAGAACCAACGGTTCATACCCACAACGATTCGCTTTGCGACTCTGCCGGTGACCGTGCGGTCGTTTGATCTATTTGCGCCGCCGTCTGCCCGGCCACAGCCACTCGCAAAATCCCCAGTGCGCTTGCACGTCCCAGTTCTGCTCCCGGCTCCACCGCAGCGCAATGTCCGCCGCCGCCAACGCCGTGAGCGCGAGGTCCACGTCGCGCCAGCGACCGTGCCCCAGCCACCACACCAGCAGCCCGCCGCGCAGCCAGCCCACGAAAATCCCCTCCGCCATCAACAGCGCAAACTCCAGCCGCAGCGACCATGACGTAATTGAGCGTGGCTCGAAACCGATGCGTAACAGGACGCGGTTCTTGAAGCCCGACCAACAGAAGCCCAGCAGCGGATAAAACGGCAGCAGCCAGAAATGCACGCGATCAAACCGCCGCTGCGTCTTCGCCAGCTCATCGCGTTCGGCCACGTAAGTTGCGTCGTAGTTCACACAGCGGTTGGACTCCTCGCACGGTGCCGCCGGCCACGGGCAGAGTTCGTAACGTTTCTTGAAGGGCGCTGCCGCCGGAGTCGCCTTGCGCACGTAAAATTTCCGGCCCTCGAAAAAAACCGGCACGCGGCAAAACTCCCGCACCGGCCAGTCCATCGCCTCCGCCGCCTCGATCACGACACTGTCCTCGCCCACCACCACGCGATCTGAACCGACGTGGATGACCACGCCGGAGGTTCTTTGCGGAGTGCTCATTTGGCTGCCGCCAACTCCCGCAAGTCTTTCACGAAGGCATCCACGTCTCCCGCCGTCGTATCCCAACTGCACATCAGTCGCGATTCGTCGGGCGTGACCACACCGGTGTAAAATTTCCAGCCGCGCTCGTGCATCTGCTTTTCGACTGACGGCGGAATCTTGGCGAACACCGCGTTGGAATCCACCGCGTAGGAAACCGTCACGCCCGGGATGGCGCGCAAGCCGGTCTCAAATCGCCTCGCCATCGCGTTCGCGTGGCGCGCGTGTTTGAGCCACGCGCCATCCTTCAACATTCCCGTCCACGGTGCGGACAAGAAGCGCATCTTCGACGCGAGTTGCCCGCCCTGTTTGCAGCGGTAATCGAATTCGCGCGCCAGTTCGCGGTCAAAGAAGACCACCGCCTCGCCCACCGCGATGCCGTTCTTCGTGCCGCCAAAGCACAGCACGTCCACGCCCGCGCGCCAGGTGATGTCCGCCGGCGCGACGCTGAGCGACGCGACGGCATTGGCGAACCGCGCGCCATCCATGTGAACGCGCAGGCCGTGCTTCCTTGCTTCCTCCGTGCGCGCTTTCAGTTCGCTCACGGAATAAACCGTTCCGACTTCTGTGGCTTGCGTGAGACTGAGCACACGCGGTTTGGGATAATGAATGTCCGCGCGTTTGTTGACGGCGCGATGGATCTCCGCCGGGTCAATCTTCCCGTATGCGCCGTGCAGCAGCAGAAGCTTGCTGCCGTTGGCGAAAAACTCCGGCGCGCCGCACTCGGCGACTTCCACGTGCGCGAGTTCGTGGCAGAGAATGCTGTGATACGACTGGCAGAGCGACGCGAGCGAGAGCGAATTGGCCGCCGTGCCGTTGAAGACGAAGAAGACCTCGCAGTCCCTCTCGAAAATTTCCCGGACGAGATCAGCGGCGCGTTGCGTCCACGTGTCGTCCCCGTAGCTGACTTCGTGAATCGCATTGGCCTCGGCCATGGCGGCCCAGGCTTCCGGCGCGATGCCGGAATAGTTGTCGCTGGCGAACTGGCGGGGGCGGTTGGTAGGCGAACTCATGGCGGGAATTTAGCGCAGCCATCGGGAGTGGAAAGCGCATTGTGACCGCAACCATCCCTTTACACGTTTCGCCGCGCTCGCTAGAGTCGCCGTATGGCTTCCAATTACGATGCTA
>SCTL01000507.1 GCA_004297495.1 Verrucomicrobiota bacterium | reverse complement strand
GTTTCATTCAAGACCCAGATTGCTCTTCCTGTCGGAGGTAGGCAATTCGACGCATCCGACTCCATCCCTCAGCGTCTAATTCTCGCTCTGCCGTTTTCCGCTTGCGCGATGTTTCGGGATTATTATCTTTGCCGACGAAATCTCCGCCCACGCAGGACTCATCGTTTCACCGGGTATGGGATGGCCCAAGGACGTTCCAACCAGCGCCTCTTAATCTTAATCGTAATCTTGTTCTTAATCCTTCGGGTTTGAGTTGGACGATTAAGATTGAGAACAAGATTAAGATTAAGAACGGAGGGCGCGGCGAATTGGGGCGCGGCGGGACATGGGGTATTCACCTACCTACGAATAGAGCTTTGCCTCATTGGAGGATGGCTGAACCGGGATTACATTCCGCCGGAGGTCCCCGATGAAACTGAGTGAGACGAAAAATAGACAAGCGGAATCGAATCTGTCCGGCGACGGTAGCGCGGCATTGTTGCGCGAACTGGTGTCGCATTTGCGACACAACAGTACAGCGTTGCGCGAGGAATGGGCGCGCCGCATCCGCGAGGCCGAGTTGCTCACCGCGATGAGCGAGGAGGAAATTTTTTCCGAGGCAACGTCGGTCTATGATAATTACGTGGAGGTGCTGGAGACCGGCAGCGTCGAGGCGTTGCAAGCCTACGCACGCGATCTGTCCGAGCGCATCATTCCGCGCGGCGTGGAAACGCACGAGGTGCTGGGCATCGTGCTGCTGCTGCGCGACGTGCTGGCGCGCTCGCTGTTCCAAAAGTACCAAAGCGATTTCAATCTGCTGAACCGCGTGCTCGATGCCTACGAGCCGGCGGCGAATCGCATCGCGAACACGGTGGGCGTGAGTTTCGTCGAGCAACGCGAACGCATCATCCGCCAGCAACAGGAGGCGATCCGCGAGTTGAGCACGCCGGTGTTGCCGGTGCGCGAGCGGCTGTTGATCCTGCCGATCATCGGGGTGATTGATTCGCAACGCGCGCGGCAGTTGACCGAGCAGTTGCTCCGCGGCATCCGCGCGAATCGCGCCAAGGTCGTGGTGGTGGACATCACGGGCGTGCCGGCGATTGACTCGGCGGTGGCCAATCACCTCGTGCAAACCGTCGAGGCTTCGCGGCTCATGGGCGCGAGCGTCATCATCACCGGGCTTTCGTCCGAGATCGCCCAGACGCTCGTCACCATCGGCGTGGACCTGAGCAAAATGAACGCCGTCGGCGATCTGCAAGGCGGCATCGAGGAAGCCGAGCGGCAATTGGGCTACAAAGTGATGCTCGTCGAGAAAGGGGCGACGCCGGCGGAAAACGCGTAATCAAATTCGGCCATGAACTCGAACAACATTCAACATTCAACATTCAACATCGAACAACCAACGCGCGGCGCGCGGGCGATGGTTGGATGTTGGGCGTTGAATGTTGAATGTTGGATGTTTCCAATCCCGGAGTCCCCGCCGACTGCGAGCCATTTACCATGCACGTTCCGATTCTCAAACAACGTGATTACCTGATCGCCAGCATCCAGTCGGTTCTGTCGGACGAGGACTTGTTGCAATTGCGCGACGACCTGTCGGAGCGCGTCGGCCAATACCGTTCGCGCGGCGTGATCATTGACGTGACGGTGCTCGATGTCATTGATTCCTTCGCCACCCGGACGCTGCGGACCATCGCGCACATGCTGAAGTTGCGCGGCGCGGACACGGTCATCGTGGGCATCCAGCCCGACGTGGCGTTCACGATGGTGCAACTGGGCTTGACGCTCGAAGGCATCGGCACGGCGTTGGATCTCGAGGAGGGCCTGGAGTATCTGGATCGGCAAACCCGGAGGAACGTTCACAATGTTAAGTGAAACTCGTGTGCCGATTGCGTCCGCTTTCGACATCGTAACGGCGCGTCAACAGGGCCGTTCGCTGGCGAAGGAGTTGGGCTTTGAAAACGCGGAGATGACGCTCATCGCCGCCGCCATTTCCGAAGTGTCGCGCAACATCGTCGAGTACGCCGGGCATGGCGTCATCATTTTTCAACCGCCGAACAACGGCGCGCGACGCGGATTGTCGGTGATCGCGCAGGACAAAGGGCCGGGCATTCCGGACATCGCCAAGGCCATGCAATACGGCTACTCGTCGCGCCGCGGTCTGGGCGTGGGGTTGCCCGGCGCGAAGTTGTTGATGGACGATTTCGACATCGTTTCCAAGGCCGGCGACGGGACGACCGTCACGATGAAAAAATGGCTGCACAATGCAAAGTGAAACTGTCAGTTCAAAATCGTTGATTGACTGGGGCGTGGCGAGTCGCGCGTTGCCGGGACAGACGGTGTGTGGCGACCTGCATCTGGTGCAACCCGTTCCCTTCGGCGTGCTGCTCGCGGTCGTGGACGGACTGGGTCATGGCGATGAAGCGACTCTGGCCGCGAATACTGCGGTTGCGACATTGGCAGAACACAGCGAGGAAACGCTGGACGCACTGGTCGAGCGCTGCCACGAGACGCTGACGAAAACTCGCGGCGTGGTCATGACGGCGGCGACGTTACGCGCGGCGGACGGACAACTCACGTGGCTCGGTGTTGGCAACGTCGAGGCCGCGCGCATCCGCCCCGGCGATGAAACGCACGCGCCCGCCGAGCGCGTATTGTTGCGCAGCGGCATCGTGGGCTATCGGTTGCCGGAATTGCACACGAGTTCGCAGTTCGTTACGCCGGGGGATTTGCTGGTCTTCGCCACGGATGGAATCAACGCCGGCTTCACGAAAAACCTGCCGACGTCGGATACGCCGCAGAAAATTGCGGACACGATCTTGGAGCGGCACTTCAAAGGCACCGACGACGCGCTCGTGCTCGTGGTGCGTTACCTCGGAGCGAGCCATGAATAGTCGAGCGCACATTTTATCGCGACGGTATGCGGCCACGTTGCGGCGTTACTTGAACCGGCAGCATGAGGCGCTGTTGGAGAAAGCCTACGAACTCGGCCGGCAAGCCATCGCGGGTGGACTCGGCGTGCTGGACGTGGCGCGCATTCACGAGCGCGCGTTGATGTCATGCTGGTCGTCCGCGCGGCGGGAGAAGAAGCCATTCGCCTTTCGCGCGGCGGAAAATTTTTTTCTCGAAGCGCTCTCGCCCTTTGAAGCCACGCATCGCGGCTTTCGCGAGGCGAACCACGAGTTGCACCAACTCAACGCCGAACTCGAACGTCGCCACGCCGAACTGACCGCGTTGAATCGCGACCTTCGTGATCTTTCGAATCAGGTCCTGCATGCGCAGGAGGCGGAGCGTAAAAATATCAGCCGCGAACTTCATGACGAGATCGGCCAGGCACTCGCGGCGATCAATTTGAACCTGGCCCTGCTGCAACCCAATGGCGATTTGAACGCCAACGTGCTCAGGAAAAAAATCGCCGCCGCCCAGAGCCTTCTCACGCAGACGATGGACTCGCTGCATCGTTTCGCGCGCGAACTGCGCCCGGCGATGCTGGACGAACTGGGATTGTTGCCGGCGTTGCGCTGCTACACGAAGGATTTTGCCGAGCGCACCGGTCTGCGCATCCGCTTCGAGGGCAGTCCCGAATCCGAGAAGCTGGATGAGGAACAAAAAATCGTCGTGTTCCGCGTCACGCAGGAAAGCCTGACCAACGTGGCGAAGCACGCGCACGCGGACCGCGTGGCGGTGTCGTTGCGCAAAAACCGGCGCGCGCTGCAGGTGGAAATCCGGGACAATGGCAAGTCGTTCAAAGTGCAGCGACAACTTTCCGCCAATGGCCGGAAGCGGCTCGGGCTGCTCGGTATGCAGGAGCGCGTGCGCCTGGTCAACGGTTCCTTCGCCATCAAATCCGCGCCCGGCCTCGGCACGATTGTGTGCGTGCAGATTCCTTTCAAACCCGGCGAGCCCAAACCATGGCTGCAAAAAAAATAACCGTTTTGTTGGCCGACGATCACACCATCGTGCGCCAGGGATTCCGCGCGCTGCTGGAATCGGAGGCGGACATCGCCGTGGTCGGCGAAGCCGCGACCGGGCGGCAGGCGGTGGAGCTGACCCGGAAACTCCAGCCCGACGTGGT
>SCTL01000506.1 GCA_004297495.1 Verrucomicrobiota bacterium | reverse complement strand
CGCGGCGACGAGCATTGAGAACAATCCGAACACCAACAGCGTGCGTTCCGTCATTGCGCCCGCGCCGGCGGCGTCCACGACTTGCTTCACGCGCAAGATCGCCACGAAGGCCATCGTCGTCATGCCGCCCGCGAGCAGCGCGCCAACCATTCCGGGCGCTTCCCCGTAGGCGTCGGGCTTCCACGTGTGCATGGGCGCGAGACCCATTTTTGTTCCATAGCCTGCGAGCAACAACACCCACGCCGCGACGAGCCAGGGATGGGAAAGCTCTGCGCCTTGTTTCGCGAGCGCGGCGAAAGTGAGATCGCCGCTGCCGCCGCCTTGCAGCGATGCATAGCCAAGACAAAACGAACCGAGCAACGAGAGCGCGATGCCCGTGCCGCCGATGAGCAGGTATTTCCACGACGCTTCGAACGCGCGCGCGGTGCCGTTGAAGTGCAACAGGGGCACAGTCATCAGTGTCGCCGCTTCCGCCGCGACCCAGAGCAGGCCGAGATTCTGCGCCTGCAGGGCAAGACTCAACAACGCCAGCATCACGAGCAGCGCGGTGACGAACAGCCGGTTCTTGCGTTCCGCCCGAATCCGCAGGTAAGCCACGCCATAGAGCGAGCACACGAGGAATAGCAACGACACCATCGGTAAAACCGCGCGCGTGACCGGATCAAAACCGAACCAGGCATTTGCCGCGAGCGTCGGCGGATCAATCAAAAGCCACAGCGCGAAAACTGTGTGAATCACACCCGCCGCCGGCAGCAGCCAGGGCCGCGTTTGTTCTTTCGGCCAGGCGAAGGCTGCTCCGGCTGCAAACAGCGGCACTGCGATGAGGGCGAGTTCCTTCATTCGTGCAACGAAGTCAATTTTGTCGTATCCAGCGTGTCGAACTCGCGCTGGATGCGGTCCACGATGATGCCGATGACGAAGACCGCCACCGTGAGGTCGAGCAGAATTCCCGCCTCGACGATGAGCGGTGTCGTGTTGATGAGTAACAGGCCGAAAAGATAAATTCCATTTTCCAAAATCAGATACCCGCAGACTTGCGTGATCGCTTTCGTTCGTCCCATCAACAGCAGGAAACCGCAAACCACAGTCGCAAAAGCGCCGGGCACGAGCAATGAGTGCGCGTGTTCAGGCCGCAACGGCAGCGCGCCGCCCAGCGCCACTGCGCCGATGGTTGCGCCTGCGCCGATGAGCAGAGATGGGATGAAGCCAAGCAGCGGTTGCATTTCGCGATCAATGTTCGCCACGCGCAACGCCCGTCGCAGCAGGCCGGGAATCACGAATCCTTTCACCGCCACCGTGCCGACGGCGACGACGGCGACGAGCCAGTGAAATTTTTCTTCCAACAAGAGCGGCAGCAAGCCCAGCACCATGCCTTGCAGTGCCGCCGCGCGAATGATCGAGGGCAGACGACTGCTGGCCAGCGCGACGAGATTCACTCCCATCGCCAGACCGATGAACAAGTTCAACGCGCTTGTCACAGGTGGCCTCCCTTCCAGGCGACCAGCAAGGCGAATAGGCAAAGCAAAAACGCCGTCGTCAATAGCAGCGGCACACGACGAAACGCCAGTCGTGCGAGTAGTGACTCCACCAAGCCGATACCGACGGTCACCGTCAGCACCGAACCGGCCAGCGCGGCGGCTGCGGCTGGCGGAGAAAGTTTGCCGATGGGCAACACTGCTTCGGCCAGCAGCACGGAAAACATCAACAGCTTGAGCGACGCGCCGTGCAGAATCGCCGCGAGCGGCGGTCCGCTATGATCGAGCACCATGACTTCATGAATCATCGTGAGTTCGAGATGCGTGTTGGGATCGTCAAAAGGAACACGGCAATTCTCCGCGAGCAACACAGCGAATAATCCAGCAGCCAACAGCGCCGCGCCGGCGCCGGCTGCCGGAGCGAGCATCGTTGTCAGTGAAACGCTGCCGCTTTGCAGGCCGAGCGTGAGCAGCGCGGTGATGATGGCCGCTTCACCGAGAACGGCGTAGCTGACTTCGCGCGCGGCACCCATGCCTTCAAACGCCGAGCCAGTGTCGAGCGCCGCGCTCGCGGTGCAGAACCGCGCGAGCGCCAGCAAATAAACGAACAGCAACGCGTCGCCGCGAAACGCAAGTGGCGCACCTGACGGACCGGCGGGCAACAGCATCGCAGCGCAAACGAGCGACACCCACGCCACCGCCACTCCCGCGATGTGTCCCGGCGAAACTGCCGTGCTTAACACGACGCCTTTGCGCCAGAGTTTCGCGAGATCAAAATAGAGTTGCAGCACCGGTGGTCCGCGCCGTCCGGCAACCCACGCTTTGACTTTGTTGATGATGCCGGGCAGGAGTGGCGCGAGCAGCAGCCAGACAAGGAGGCGGAGCAAGACTTCGAATGTGGCGATCATTTCGCGCCTCCCATCAACGCCAGCAGCGCGAGCGCGGCGAGGCCGATCAGCAAATAAAGAATGTAGGCTTGCAGCCGGCCGTGTTGCAGCCGGCGCACAGCGGTCGAGATGCGCATGACGACTGAACCGGTGGGTTCGACGACGTGTTCGAGCACCGTCTCCGGTGTGTGTTCTTCATAACTTGCGTGCGCCGGAAAGTTTTCTTTCACCGGATGCTGGTGGCGTTTTGGTTTCAAAATCCAACTGAACCAACCCGTGATGATTCCCGCGAACGAACCGGCAGTGTATTGCATTCGCGGCGTCGGTACGGCGTAACCGCAATCCCACGTGACCGCGCGACTGAGTCCGTTGCGTTTCACGCGAAGCCAGAGACCAATTGCCGCCAGCATTGCCAGCGCGGCGATCGTGATGTGAAACGCGCCGAGCGTTTGCATCGGCGCGGGCGGTGCGGAATCCGTCCAAAGCGGTTGCCATGCGGACGAAGCGCTCGCAATCGCGGGCCAGAAAAGGACGGGCGCAAGACCGATCGCCACGCACGCCGCGCCGAGCACGAGCATCGGCAGGCGCATCGTCCAGCCACATTCGTGCGCCTGCTCCGCCACTTTGCTGCGAGGCAGGCCGAGGAAGACTACGCCGCAAACTTTTACGAAGCACGCCAGCGCCAGCGCACCGGTTACGCCCAACAGCACTGCCGCCGGAACTGCCGTCCATGCAGCGGGACCGCGCGCGGACACGGCGTCAAACAAGCCGAGAAACACGAGCCATTCGCTGACGAAGCCATTTAGCGGCGGCAAACCGGAGATCGCCACAGCGCCGAGTGTGAACAAACTCGCAGTCCACGGCATTGCGCGCCAGAGTCCGCCGAACCGGCTCATCTCGCGCGTGCCCGTCGTGTGCAAAACTGATCCCGCGCCGAGGAACAAAAGCGCCTTGAACAAGCCGTGATTCCACACGTGCAACAAACCGCCCGCGAGCGCGAGTTGTCCCCAAGCCGCGTTGCCATGTGCAGTTGCGACCATCGCGAATCCAAGGCCGATGAGAATAATGCCGATGTTTTCAACGCTGTGATAAGCGAGCAGGCGTTTGAGATCGTGCTGGCCGAGCGCGAACGCGACGCCGAGCACCGCGCTCACGACTCCGAGCGTCGCCACAGTCCAGCCCGCAGCGTCGGGCACGGGCATCCAACTGCTGAAGCGCACGAGGCCGTAGATGCCCATCTTGATCGCGACGCCGGACAGAATCGCTGACACGTGGCTCGGCGCGTTGGCGTGCGCGGAGGGCAACCAGATGTGCAAAGGAAACATTCCCGCCTTCAATCCGAAACCGAAAAGAGCGAGCCAGAAGAGTGGCGCAAGTTCGGTGCGGTCGCGCATCGGGCCGAGTTCCCAGCTTCCGGTGCGCGCGGCGAGCCAGGCGAAGAATGCGAACAGGCAGAGCGTTCCCGCGTGCGAGGCGGCGAGATAAAGCCAGCCGGCTTGGCGCACTTCGCGGTGCTGCCGCTCGCGGGTGATGAGAAAGTAGGCGCAGACGGTGAAGAGTTCCCACGCGATGAGGAAGTGGAGTCCGTTCGCGACGAGCAGGACAAAACCCATGTTGAGCAGCATGGCGTTCCACCATGCGCGGCCCGAGGGGGCGGATCTGGGGTGCGTCTTGTCAGTCCAATACCCGCGTTGATACAAACTGCCAACGCCTCCTAGCACTGCGAGCAATGCGAGAAAGAAGGCGCTGAGCGCATCGAGTTGGAGATGCAACGCTTCGCCGCCGATTGCGACTGAGGATTGCCAATCCCACCTCGCGCCTGTTTTCAGAATCCAAATCGCTGAGGCGAGAGCGGCAATTGCGCCAGTGAGCGAAGTCAGCAGCCAAAGTCGTGGCGCTCGGAAGGCACTGAACATTCCGACGACCATGCCGGTCGCCGCAATGCACAACAGCCAGCCGGGATTCACGCTTTGGCCTCCTCGGTCGCGGCGAGCGTGGTAAAGATTTCTCCATCCGGTGCGGCATCAACCACGTGCTGACGCAGATTTCCGCGCGTAAGGGCTTTGCTGAGTTGCGCCAGCAATTCCAAGTGCGCCCGCGGTGATGGGGCGACGAAGAAGAACAGTCGAGTGACGGGCGCGTTGTCGGGGGGCGGTTCTTTCAACGGCAACTCGTCGCGCAGCAGGAGCAGCGCGAGCGTGCCAGCGTCGCGCCCGAGCGCAACGGGCGTGCGCAAGTGCGGCAGCGCGAGTCCTCCGCCGACCGGCGCCCACGTCACTCCGTCGGGCGAGCGGAGACGTTGCGCGAGTAGTTGGCGAATGGCGGGCGTCGCACCTGGAAGATTTGCGACAATCTTTTCCAAAGTGGCGAGGGCGGCGGTCGCAGGCACATTGCGCCAGATGCCGCCGATGCGCAAAAGGGATTCGAGTTTGCAGCCCGGACCGATGGCAAATCGTTGCGCGGCGAGAAAACCGGCTTTGGCAGCCAGCCCGCGCGGAGCGGCCCAGGCGACGACTTGCGTGCGGTCAAAGAGCATTCGTTCGCGGTCGTGGATGCAGGGCAGACCGTCGTTGAGGACCCAGCCTTCGACAACGCTTTCCTCCACACCGAGCGATTCGGCAAGCTGGATCACGTTGAGATACATGGCTGGAGTTGGCGCGGGTTAGTTCGGCTTGGCTCCGGTGGCGGGCGGTGGGCGGTTGCCGTTGGTGGTGGGCGCGGTGAGAACGTTGCTCACGCGCTCGAGCGCGCCGGTGAGTTCCTGGCGCGCGGTCTCAATCCGCTGGCGTTCTTCCGCGAGCGGATCGCGCGACGGTTCGGGCGGCAGGCCAAGAATTTCACGCGCGCGGGCGAGCGCGAGTTCGATGTTGGCGCAGACGTTTGCCTTGCCAAGGCGGTCGAGAAAACCGGCTTTGTCCATCATGAACAACGGTTGCGTGTGCGGCCCGCTGAGCACAATGTGTTTGCCGCGGGCGTGCAATCGCTCGTGCAAATCTTCGAGCGCGTTCAAGCCGGTGGCGTCTATGGCGAGAACTTTTCTCATGCGGAGAATCAACACGTCCGGCTCCTGGCCGTTGCGCTTGAGAGCGGTTTCGAGTTTGTCCGCCGCGCCGAAGAAGAACGAACCGAAGATGCGATAGATCATGACGCCGCGTGGGATTTCCTTGCCGACCAACGAATGATGCGCACCTTCGGTCTCACTGCCTTCATCAACTGCGGTGATCTGCGTCGTCTCGGAGACGCGTTTGATGAAGAGCACGGCGGCGAGCACCATGCCAATTTCGACGGCGATGGTGAGGTCCACAATCACCGTCAGGCTGAACGCGGTGAGAAATACGGCGGCGTCGCTGCGCGGCCACTTGGGCACGCGGCCGAAGTTGTGCCACTCACCCATGTTGAGCGCCACGTTGACCAGCACGGCGCTGAGCGTGGCGAGCGGAATGAACTTCGCCAGTGGCGCGGCGGCGAGGATAATGATCAGCAGCGTGACGGCGTGAACGATGCCGGCGATGGGAGAACGCGCGCCGCATTTGATATTGGTGGCTGTCCGGGCGATTGCGCCCGTGGCGGCGATGCCGCCGAAGAGCGGGCTGGCGATGTTGGCAAGACCTTGAGCCATCAATTCCTGATTCGAGTCATGGCGGTCATCAATCATGCCATCAGCGACGACACAACAGAGCAGGGATTCAATGGCGGCGAGCAGCGCGATGGTGGTAGCTGGTTGAAAGAGATGTTGGATGTTTTCCCACGACAGCGCCGGAAGGTGAGGCGAAGGCAGCGTCTGCGGGATGCCGCCGAATTTCGAGCCGATGGTTTCGACCGGAAGCAGATTCGGAAGCAGCACCACGGCCACTGTGCCGAGAACCAGCGCAACGATGGAGCCTGGCACGCGTCGTTGCCAGGACTTGGGCCAGAACAAAATGATGGCGAGCGACGCGGCGGCCAGCACGACTGTCGGCCATTGAAACGTCCCGCCGTGTTCGGCGAGCACTTTCATTTTCTCAAAGAACTCGGAGGGAACTTTGTCCACGCTCAGGCCGAAGAAATCTTTTATCTGCGTTGTAAAGATCAGCACGGCGATTCCGGAAGTGAAACCCATCGTGACGGGGTAGGGGATGAACTTGATCATCGTGCCCAGTCGCGCCGCGCCCATCACAAACAAGATGATGCCGGCCATGATGGTGCAGATGGCCAGATTCTCCGCGCCGTATTTCGCGTAGATGCCGTAGAGGATGACGATGAACGCACCGGTTGGCCCGCCGATGGCGACCCGCGATCCGCCGAGCGCCGAGATGAGAAAACCCGCGATGACGGCGGTGAAGATTCCGGCTTCGGGTTTGACGCCCGACGCGATGGCGAACGCCATCGCCAGAGGCAGGGCCACGATACCCACCGTGACGCCGGCGATCAGATCGGCAGTCAAGTCCTGCCGCGTGTAGCCTTTTAGCGCATCCGCCAACTTTGGGCGGAATGAAAACCAGTTTTCTTTGCTGTCAGTTGTCACAGACCGAGTCCTTCCCGGAACAAGATTATTTCCGACAAGCTGAGATGTTGCGGAGACAAGCGGGCAATTCAATTCAATTCTTTCCAACCCAGCGTCGTGACGTTGGAAACCCCGAGGCGGCTTGTGCCGTATCCTTTCGGGACAATCTGTGCCAAGTAAGGACAGAGCGCCTGGGCCAGCGCCGGAAATGCGCCTCGGTTTCCGGCGCGGCTGCGGGCGGGGGCGCGGTATGGACGCTGCTCAACAGGAGGCATGAAGCCAGCGCAAACGAGCGTTTCCGCGATTGATCTCCGGGCGAGATCGGCGCGCTGGATCACCCTCTTGAGCATCCTGGCGCTGGCGGCGGCCGCCTGCCGCGCGTTCGCGGACGAGCCGGTCACAGAAAGCGCGCTCAGGTTGAGCGGGATATCCGAAACGCCGTCCC
This sequence comes from Verrucomicrobiota bacterium, assembly GCA_004297495.1. Lineage (GTDB taxonomy): Bacteria > Verrucomicrobiota > Verrucomicrobiia > Limisphaerales > JADLHS01 > SCTL01. The sequence continues at coordinate 418 of SCTL01000506.1, read as the reverse complement.
CCATTTTCCGTGTGAAGTTCTCACTCGAGATTTCCCGGCACGACAATGAAGCCGTGTTGGAAACCTCATCCGCCGAAACCGTGCGCGACGGAGCGACCATCAAGCTTGCCACGGTGTTGCGGCGGATCAATCCGGCGGAGGACGCATTGTCACGCCTGCTGGCGCGGAGCGGAGCGGCCTCGCGCGGCGCGCTGGCGATCGGTGGACTGCGCGTGGGTTACGGCCAGATTTTCCTGCCCACCTCGGTCGTGGATACGGGTCGCACGGGCACAGCCTGGGAAGAGCCGGGTTGTTTCCAGATCAAGACCTGCTTCAGATTCTGAGCCACCGCCTTCGCGGATTTCAATTGTCTTTACGCACCACGGAATTGCGTTGCGCCCATTCCGGGTTCGCCTCGGGAAAATCGAGGTTGTAATGC
>SCTL01000505.1 GCA_004297495.1 Verrucomicrobiota bacterium | reverse complement strand
CCCGCCTTGCAATCGCGCCCGGGTGCTTTATTGTAGCGTCGTCCAATGCGGATTGAATTATGAAACGTCGTTTGATTTACGGTTTTGTCACCGTCGCCTTGCTGGTGAATCTCGGCCTCGGCGCGCGGCTCTATTTTGCCACCGCCAACGCCGCGGAGAAAGATTCTGCCTACGCGAACATGGAGCTTTTTTCCTTCGTGATGGAAAAAGTGCGCAAGGACTACGTGGACGGCAAGGACCTCACCTATCGCGAACTGGTTTTTCACGCGCTCGACGGCATGGTCGGCAAGCTCGATCCGCACAGCGAGTTTCTCGACCCGGAGAAATACAAGGAATTGCAGGACGACACGCAGGGGCAGTTCGGCGGGCTCGGCATTATCGTCCAACTGCGCGATGGTTTCATCACCGTCATCACGCCGATCGAGGACACGCCGGGTTTCCGCGCGGGCATTCTCGCGGGCGACCGCATCCTGAAAGTGGACGGCAAAGCGACCGAGAAAAAGGAACTTGGCGACGTCGTCAAAACCATGCGCGGCGAGCCGGGCACGGAAGTCACGGTCACGATTTTCCGTCCGTCCAACGGCGAGACCAAGGAACTCACGCTCAAGCGCGCCGTCATCAACGTGGACATGGTCAAGGACGTGAACGGGAAAAAGGATTTCACCGTGGATGAAAACAAAATCGGCTACGCACGCATCGTTCAATTTGGCGAGCGCACCGGCACGGAACTCGAATCCGCCCTCAAGAAAATGAAAGCGCAGAACCTGCAGGGGTTCGTGCTGGACTTGCGCTGGAATCCCGGCGGCCTGCTCGATCAAGCCGTCGAGGTTTGCGAAAAGTTTTTGCCGCGCGGCCAGTTGGTCGTCTCGACCGAGGGGCGCGACGCCGCGCAGAAATCCGTCCACAAAGCCGCCGGGCGCGGAGACGCACTGAAGGGCGTTCCCATGGTTGTGCTCATCAACATTGACAGCGCCAGCGCCTCCGAGATTGTCGCCGGTTGTCTTCAGGATTTGAATCGCGCGGTGGTCATTGGCGAAAAATCCTTCGGCAAAGGTTCGGTGCAAAGCATTTTCCCGCTCGATGGCGGCGCGGCGCTCCGGCTCACGACGGCGAAGTATTACACGCCGAGCCACAAGGTCATTCACGGCGAAGGCATCACGCCCAACATCGTGGTCGCCATGTCGCGTGAAGAGGAGAACGACATTCTCGCGAAGCGTGCGCCCGGCGGAATCGAATCGCTCGAAGGCGCGGATCGCGAACGCGTGGCCAACGCGCGTGATCCGCAACTCGAGCGCGCGCTCGACGTGCTCAAGGGCATCAATCTCTTCACGCAACGCCTGCCCGCGACCAGACTTGTCAGCCGGGGCAAATGGGAACCAAGCGAGGCGGCGCTGAACCGGTGAACGGGAGATCGTTCGTCTTCTGATCTCTGACCTCTGGCCTGATGACTCTGCTCGCGTTTGAAACTTCCTGCGACGAAACCAGCGCGGCCGTCGTGCGCGACGGCGTGATTCAGTCCAGCGTCGTTTCCTCCCAGATTAAACTCCACTCCGAGTACGGCGGCGTCGTCCCCGAACTCGCCGTGCGCGAGCATTTGCGAAATCTTCAGCCGGTCACGCAAGCGGCGTTGGGCGAAGCGGGAGTGGGAATTGGTGAGATTGACGCCCTGGCCGCCACGCAAGGGCCGGGCCTGCCCGCCGCGCTCATGTCCGGATTGAAGGCCGCGCAGGCGATGGCGTTCGCGCTGCGGAAACCTTTCATCGGAATCCATCATCACGAAGCGCATCTCTATTCGCCGTGGATCAGCCAGACGTCGGCGGCTTCTCCCTCTCCCCTCGGAGGAGAGAGGGCCGGGGTGAGGGGTAACCACGATCAGCCCGGTTCTCCCGGAAAAAAAATATACGCGGCACATTTCGATTCCTTCCAGCCCAACGTCTCGCTCATCGTCAGCGGCGGCCACACAATGCTCGTGCATGTCGAAGCCGAATTGAAACACCGCGTGCTCGGCTCGACCATTGATGACGCCGCCGGCGAATGTTTCGACAAAACCGGCAAGCTGATGGGCCTCGCCTATCCCGCCGGACCGATCATTGACCGGCTGGCTGCGGAGGGGAACCCGGCGGCGTATGATTTTCCGCGACCGCTGCTCAACGACGCGAACGACGATTTCAGTTTCAGCGGCCTGAAAACTTCCGTGCGCTATTTTCTCCGAGACCATCCAAACTTGCTCGAAGATTCCAAAGCCGTCCGCGATCTTTGCGCCAGCGTGCAGGCGGCGATTGTCGAAGTGCTCGTCACGAAAACGATTCGCGCGGCGAAACGGATGCGCGTGAAATGCGTGACGGCTTCCGGCGGCGTGACGTGCAATCGCGCCTTGCGGGCGGCGCTGGGCAATGCTTGCCACCGTCACGGGCTGTCGCTGCGGCTGGCGGACAATCAGCTTTGCACGGACAACGCGGCGATGGTTGGAATTCTGGCGGAACGCAAGTTGATGGCTGGCGCGGATTCGCGGGACTACGACGCAGACATCGCGCCGGGTCTGCAACTCGCGTGAGCACGCCCGTTCCAGTTTCCAACGAGACCGTGGCGCAGCTTTGTCCCGCGTGCGGCCTGTGCTGCAACGGCGTGTTGTTCGGCGACGTGGAGCTGCGGCGGGGCGATGACGCGAAACTTTTGACGAGTGTGGGGCTTGAGTTGTTCCGGAAAGGCAGCCGACAAGCGTTCACCCAGCCCTGCGCGTGCTTCGACGGAAAACTTTGCCGGATTTACGCGGACCGCCCGAAGCGCTGCGCGACTTTCGAGTGCGGCCTGCTCAAACGCGTTCAGGACGGCGAAATGAAACCGGCGCTGGCGTTGAGGAAGATCGCCGAGACACGACGCCAGGCGGACAGGGTGCTGCAACTGCTTCGCTCACTCGGTGACGTGAATGAAACGTTGCCGCTGAACAAACGCTATGCCGCCGTGAGCGCGCAACCGATTGATCTGTCCGCCGACAAGGCGGAAGTGGAACGCCGCGGCGAGCTGATGCTGGCGGTGGCGAAGTTGATGGAGTTGTTGGAACGGGATTTCTTGAAATAAAAAGCCGCGTCTCGCGACGCGGCTTCGTTACGGGTTGGCGGCAATTCACTTCCTCAGTGACTTGCAAAAGTTCTCGATGCGCGCGAGGCCCTTCTCGATGTTCGTCAGGCTCGTCGCGTAGCTGAGCCGGATGTAATCGTCCGCGCCGAAGGCGATGCCAGGCACGGCGGCGACTTTTTCCTGCTCCAAAAGTTTCGCGCAGAACTCGGTGGACTTGAGGCCGAGCTTGGAGATGTTCGGGAACAGATAAAACGCGCCCTTCGCATTCACGCAGGAAATCCCGGGAATGCTGTTGAGCTTCTGCCACGCGTACGTGCGGCGCTTCGAGTATTCGGCCAGCCATTTCGGCAAGTGATCTTGTGGACCAGTGAGCGCGGCGACCGCGCCTTTCTGCGCGAACGAAGTCGGATTGCTCGTGCTGTGGCTTTGCACGGCGTCAATCGCCTTGGCAATCGGCTCGGGCGCGGCGCACCAGCCGAGCCGCCAGCCGGTCATACTCCAGGCTTTCGCAAAACCGTGGACGATGATCGTGTGTTCGTAATGCGCCTGAGAAAAACTCGCGACGCTTTTCACGGTCGCGCCATCGTAGAGCAGGTGTTCATAAATCTCGTCGCTCATGATGAGCACGCCCTTCTCGACACAGATGTCGCCGAGCGCTTTCACTTCGTCGGGCGTATAGACGGAGCCGGTGGGATTGCTCGGCGAGTTGAGCACGAACAAACGCGTGCGCGGCGTGATGGCGGCGCGCAGTTGCGCGGGCGTGACTTTGAATTCGGTTTTGTCCGACGTCTCAAGAATCACCGGCTTCGCGCCGGCAAGCTTCACCATCTCGGGATAGC
>SCTL01000504.1 GCA_004297495.1 Verrucomicrobiota bacterium | reverse complement strand
GCCAGGTGTCTAATGCGGGCGGAGAGAAAAAACCGTTTCAACGGTTTCTCCGCGCGGGCAGCAGCAAACCGTTGAAACGGTTTGCGCGTAACGCCGTCGTGAACACCCGGCTAAAGCCGGGTGCTAATGAGAGGGCAGCGCGATGAAGCCCCAAGAATATTTCACATTGGTTATAGCTGTTGTCGGCGCAGTTCTTGGACTGCTAAATACATGGCGAGGTTTTGAGCGCGACCGAGTGAAGCTCAAAGTCATTCCTAAAAGTGCAATTTGTAGTTACGGACCTGCTGGCATGGTTACTCGCCTTTGCATCGAAGTCATCAATATGAGCTATATCCCTGTAACAGTTTCACAAATCGGTTACTGTCTATCCGACCCACCAAAGCATTTTCTTGCGTTCATCCCTGAATTCTTCCACGGCGAAAAAATGCCAGTCAGACTCGAACCCAGAGAAGCTGTTACAGCATACGTTCCTGTGGGTTTGGAAAACGATCCTCAATTTGCAAACGTCACCAAAGCGTTTGCGAAAACAGCGTGTGGAAGAACTTTTGAAAGTCTAACCCCAAGCCTCAAGAGCTATATCGCCTCCGTCAGAAAGGCTCATAGGAAAGTATGAATCGCAGCGTTGCCATAGAATGACGACCCTGACCTACATTTTTCTGTTGCCGTTACTCGCCGCAATCGCGCTGGCGTTTGTGCCGCGCAACTTTGCCGTCATCATGCGCGCCGTGGCGGTGGGCGTGACGTTCGTCACGATGCTACTTGGCATCCTGATGTTCTGGCAGTTCAACGGCGCGATGGCGGACGCCAACGGCTACAAGTTCGTCAGCACCATTCCCGGTCTCGGCGCGGAATCGCTCGGCATCGCCTGCAAGCTGGGCGTGGACGGCTTGAACGTCGGGCTGGTGTTGATGGGCGCGATTGTGGCGTTCGCGGCGGCGTGCTGTTCGTTCGAGATCAAGACGCGCGAGAAGGAGTTTTACATCCTGCTACTCGTGATGACGGGCGGCATCCTCGGCGCGTTCATGTCGCTGGACCTGTTCTTCTTCTACTTCTTCCACGAACTCGCGCTCGTGCCGACGTTCATCATGATCGGCGTGTGGGGTCGCGGCGAGCGGAAGAACTACGCCACGTTCCAAATCACGCTTTACCTGAGCATCGGTGCGTTGCTCGCCCTCATCGGACTGATTGCGCTCTATCTGCAATTGCCGGCAGACGCGCGCACGTTCGACATTCCGACGCTGACGAAATATTTCACGGAACACACGATGGCTCACAGTGCGCAGATGTTTGTCTTTCCGCTGTTGCTTCTGGGCTTCGGCATCCTCGTGTCGCTCTGGCCGTTTCATTCGTGGGCGGCGCTGGGTTACGGTTCTGCTCCAAGCGCAACCGCGATGTTGCACGCTGGCGTGCTGAAGAAGTTCGGGCTCTATGGCCTGATTCGCATCGCGATTCCGTTCTGCCCGGAGGTTGCGCGGATGCACATGCAGTTCCTCGCATGGCTCGCTCTCGGCAACGTGCTTTACGTGGGCTGGGTGGCGATGAGGCAGAAGAACCTGAACCTGCTCATCGGCAATTCGAGCGTGGCGCACATGGGCATGATCTTCCTCGGCATTGCGAGCCTGAATCTCATCGGCGTGACCGGCGCGGTAGTCATCATGGTTGCGCACGGTTTTCTCGCGGCGCTGACGTTCGGCTTGAGCGGCTACATCTACAACCAGACCGGCACGCTGGAAATGAGCGAACTCGGCGGGCTGGCGAAAAAATTACGCTTCATCGGCGTGGCGTTCGTGATGGCGGCAATGGCGGGATGCGGCTTGCCGGGCTTCCTGAATTTCGTGGGCGAGGTGAGTGTGTTTTTTGGTGCGTGGGCACAGCCAAGTTTGCGTGTCGTCACTGTGCTGGCGGTCTGGGGTGCGTTGATCATCGGCGCGGTTTACATGCTGCGCGCGGTGCGGGCGGTGTTGCATGGAACTGATAGGACTTATGCGACGGATGTGGCGGATGCGAATGCATGGCGGAAGCTGCCGTTCCTGATCCTGTTGGCGAGTCTGCTGGTGTTCGGTTTCTTCCCGAAGTTGCTCACGGAAAAGATCAAACCCGTGACGGAGCAGATCGTGGGTATGGCAACGGCGCGTGGCAGCGGACGCGAGTCCGCTCAAACTTCTCCGGTGGAAAATCAGAGCCGACTCACGTCGGCTGCTACGAAATCAGAATGAACCTCTCATTGATGTCATTGGAAATCTCGGTGGTAGCACTCGGCCTCGTGGTGCTGCTGGCGGATTTGTGGCTGCCGGCGGAACGGCGGCGCGCACTCGGCTATGTGGCGGCGGCGGCGCTGGGGTTGTTGCTTTTGCAGAATCTGTCGGGCTGTTGCAGTTGCTGCGTGGCGGGCGGCGATGGCACGGCGTTCGGGGGAATGTTCGTGCAGGATGGGCTTTCAGTGTTCTTCAAGCGTTTTTTCCTGCTCGCGGGAGCCTTGGTTTTGGTGCTCGCGGTGGAATTCTCCGACCGCATCGCGACGGGCGTTTCGGAGTATTACTCGCTGATCATCTTTGCGCTGGCGGGAATGTTGTTTGCGGCATCGGCCAATGATTTTGCGATGCTGTTCGTTTCCATCGAACTCATCACGATCACGTTCTACATCCTCACGAGCTTCACGCGCGGCAAGGTCGCGGCGTTGGAGGCGGGAGTGAAATACCTGATCCTCGGCGCGCTGTCGTCGGCGTTCATGGTGTATGGCATCGCGCTGGTGTGGGGCACGACCGGCAAGTTCAACTTCAACGAACTCGCACAGGTCGCCGGAAACTTCACTGACAACAAAGTTTTTTTATTCGGCGTGGTGTTCATCCTGGCCGGCCTCGGTTTCAAGATCGCTGCTTTCCCGTTCCAAATGTGGACGCCCGACGTTTATCAAGGCGCGCCGACGCCCACGACGGCGTTTCTCGCCGTCGGTTCAAAAGCGGCCGGCTTTGTCTTGCTGCTGCGCTTCTTGTTCACCGCCATCCCAAGCGTGACGGCGCACTGGGACAAGTTGCTCATCATCATCTCCGGCATCACGATTCTTTACGGCAACCTCTGCGCGATTCCGCAGCGCAACTTGAAGCGCCTGCTCGGCTATTCCAGCATCGCGCACGCGGGCTATCTGCTGCTCGGCGTGGCGGCGATGACGAGTGCGGGGCAATCGGCGGTGCTTTACTACTTGAGCGGTTATCTCTTCACGACGTTGGCGGCGTTCACAGTTATCGCACTCGTGATGCGGCATCTCGATAGCGAAGATATCGCAGGATTGGCCGGGTTGAACCAACGCTCGCCGCTCCTCGCCGCGACGCTGACGCTAGCGATGGTTTCGCTGGCGGGCATTCCACCGCTCGCCGGTTTCTTTGGAAAATTTTTGTTACTCAAGGCCGTCATTGAACAAGGCGCGGTGAACCACGGCTATTATTGCCTCGCGTTCACGGCGTTGGTGGGAGTGGTGATTTCGCTCTACTACTACTTCGGAGTCATCCGAGCGATCTATTGGAGCAAGGACGCGGCGAGCCGGGAACCGATTTTGATTTCAACGCCGATGCGCGTGGCGATCGTGGGGTGCATCGCGGGGATCTTCTGGCTGGGCGTCGCGCCGGGCGCGGTGTTGCGACTTGCGGAATCGGCGGTGAACGCTTTGCACTGCCCGGGCCTGGCCCTCAACTGAGTTCTGGCCGATCTCGCGGCGGCTTCACCGGCTGATGGAGATCAGCGACGCCGAGGACTCGTGCGTGATGGGATTGGAGGCGTTGCTGG
>SCTL01000503.1 GCA_004297495.1 Verrucomicrobiota bacterium | reverse complement strand
TCACGAATTTCGGCACGGCCCTCGTCAGCGCATACCGAGACACGAACTCCGCTAAATTCGCCATCGTCGCCATCAACGCCGATCCGACTTACGCCATCAACTTGACAGTCAACCTGTCGAACCTCACAACCAACACCGTGAGTGCCGTGACGCCGTGGATCACGTCGGCCTCGCAATCGCTCGTGGCGCAAACCGCGATCGTCATCAGCAACGCCACCTTCACCTACAGCCTGCCAGCCAACAGCATCGTCACGTTCGCCGGCCAGTTGATTACCAACACGCCGCCGACATTCGTCTCCGTCGGTCCGCAAGCCGTCAACCCCGGCGTCACCGTGCTCGTCCCCAACGCCGTGACCGACCCGGATTTGCCGGGGCAAACCCTGACCTTCATCCTGCTCACCGCGCCGACCAACGCCACGCTCACTTCGCTCAACGCCAGCAACGCGCTGTTCACCTGGCGTCCACTCATCAGCCAGGCCGCCAGCACCAACTCGATCCAGGTGAAAGTCACCGACAACGGCACGCCCAATTTGAGCGCGACCAACAATTTTGTCATCACCGTGAACGCGGCGAGCCAGCCCGTGTTGAGTTCCATTGCCATCGGCAGTCAGGTGAGTTTGTCCGCGACCGGCATGATCGGCCCGGATTACACGTTGCTCGTCTCATCGAACCTGGTGAACTGGCAGGCATTGTTCACGACCAACCCGGCGACAATGCCGGTCACATTCACCGACACCAACCGCAACGCCGCCGCGCGGTTTTATCGCCTGCAACTCGGACCATGAGAACAAGACGATCAGGTCACTTGCGAACATCCTTTTGCGCCTTGACCATGAAGTGGGCTAAAGCCTGCGCTCTGGAGCGCGGCGTTTACGCCGCTTCCCGCACAGGCTTTTGTGGGCATATCGTGGTGTTAGTTGTCTTCGCGGCATTGAACCACAGTCTTGCGCAGCAGCCGTCGGCATCGTCCTCGGATACCAACAAGTTTCCATCTCCGGCGAACCTGACCGCGCAGCAGGATCACAAGTTGATGATGGATTTGCTGGGCATCATGGCGCTGCGCCCGGGCGCAAACCCGAACAACACCAACGCGTCGAACGCAGTCAACTATGACGAGTCGAAGGCGAATCCGTATCCCAACCTGCCCGATCCACTCGTGTTGAAGAACGGCGAAAGAGTAACCACGGCGGAAATGTGGCGGAAGCAGCGACGATCGGAAATCACGGAAGACTTCGACCGGGAAGTTTTCGGTCGCTTGCCGAAGAATGTTCCCAAAGTGAAATGGGAAGTAACGAGCGTCACGAAAACAAACAATGGCGATTTTCCCGTCGTCACGAAGCAACTGGTCGGACACGTTGACAACTCCGCCTATCCGTTGATCGAAGTGAACATCGAGCTGACGCTGACCACTCCGGCCAACGCGACGCGACCAGTTCCCGTGATGATGGAGTTTGGTTTCAATTTCGGCGCGGGCCGATTTCGTGGCACCAATGCTCCCGGCGGAACGAATCGTTTTGCCCGTGCAAACTTTGGTGGCGGGCCTGGCAGTGGTCCGACGTGGCAGCAACAGTTGCTGGCGAAAGG
>SCTL01000502.1 GCA_004297495.1 Verrucomicrobiota bacterium | reverse complement strand
GCCAATGCCCGGAAGACCGCCGACGTCGCACTGGAAAATTATTGCGGCCCGAAGAAAGCGCTGGAAGGCCCGCGCCTCCGTCACCTGCCGTGGCTCACGCTGGCGCGATTCGGTCGTTGGGACGACGTGCTGAAGATTACGCAACCGCCCGCGACAAATGATTTCCTCATTGATCGCGCGATGTGGCACTTCGCCCGCGGACTCGCCTTCGCCGCGCAGAAGCAGGCCGACAAAGCCGCGAGCGAGTACACCGAAATGTCCAAGCTCGCCGAATCCGAAGACGCGAAGAAACTCGACAACCCGCATTTCCCGGCCTCAGCCATGTTGGGAGTGGCGGAACACTGGCTGGCGGGAAAAGTCGCCGAGGCCAAAGGCGATGTCACCGGCGCGATTGAACATTTGCAGCAGGCCGTGAACGCGGAGGACGCCATGCCTTACATGGAGCCGGCTTACTGGCCCATTCCCGTGCGACCCACGCTCGGCGCGGCGTTGGTCCGGGCGGGCAAACCGGCGGAAGCCGAGGAAATTTTTCGCGCGGACGTGAAACGCTGGCCGCGCAATGGCTGGGGATTGTTCGGCCTCGAACAAAGCCTGCGCGCCCAGGGCAAAAAAGATTCCGCCGACATCGTGCATCGCGAATTCGATGAAGCGTGGAAACGCGCCGACGCAAAACTCGACCTCGCGTGGTATTGAAATCCGCCGTGAGGACGATCCGCTCCGGCAGCGAAAGGCGATGGAACAAGGCGCAAGCGAAGATCGCGCGAGTTACCGCTTGAGAAAATCGCGCGGCTCGCCTTCAATCACGGCGCGTGGACTCCCGTCGCCAGGCTGAATCCGAACCCGAACTTTCCGGCGCTGCCGGCACGCGGACGCGCTCCGCTCCCCTGCCCTTGCGCGCTTCGGACGTGCAAGTCCATCGCGTGCTCGATGCCGCGTCCGGAGCGGTGATTTGCTTGATGATGGTGTTCAGTCCGTGGGCGTTTGGCACGACGCAACCGTGGGCGATTCAGACGATGAACCTTGCCGGCTACTTGCTGGGTGCATTGCTCGCATGGAAACTTTTCATTCGTCACGCGCGGGGATTTCCGGCGTCACGCTGGGGCGAACGGGTAGGAGACGAGGTAACGAGTCTCAGTCTAAAAGCGAATTGGAGACTCCTCACGTCGTCGCCTACGACTGTTGTGCGTTCTCTCGCCGGCAAGGCCACGCCTGCGCTGGCATCGTTGACGTTTCTGATTCTCGCGTTCTGTTTCGTCAGCGCCCTGAACGCGCGGGCCACGTATCTGACGCTGGCGCAGCGGTTCGACTATCACGAGTGCCTCAACTGGCTGCCGCACAGTCTGGACAGTGCGCGTTCGTGGCCGGCGTTTGGGAATTATCTCGCCATCGCCTGCGCCTTTTGGGCCACGCGCGACTGGCTGTTGGGCCGCTCGGGTGCGGAGGAGCGCGCCGCGCGCGCCGGCACTAAAACTGAAAATCATTTTTTCCCCGCGCGCCTGCGGCGGTTGCTTTGGGTGCTCTGCCTGAATGGCGCGCTGCTGGGATTTGAAGGCATCGCGCAACGGATTGAAGGCTCGGGCAAATTGCTTTTTCTCGTCACGCCGCATGTGAACCAGGAAGCGATCGCGCAATTCGGGCCGTGGGCCTATCGCGCCAACGCCTCGCAGTATTTCAACCTGCTGTGGCCGGTATGCGTGGGGTTCTGGTGGACGCTGCATCGCGCGCGGGGCTTTCGGAAAGCGGCACATCACACACTGCTGTTGTGCGCGACGATCATGGCGGCGTGCCCGATCATTTCG
>SCTL01000501.1 GCA_004297495.1 Verrucomicrobiota bacterium | reverse complement strand
CCCACGGAAATGATCGCGTTGTCCTGCGGGAAATGTGCGATGAAACGGCGCTCGGGATTCACGTCCAACATGCAGTGCAGTCCGCGATTGAAATTATCGCTCCCGCCCAGTTGCTCGTACGCCACCGCGCCCATGCGCGTCATGATTCTCATGCTCAATGCGACGTAGATGGAATCGGTCAATTCCACGCCGACCTTGACCAGCGGCGAACCGGGCGCGCCCATGAGGTACGGCACGACATACATCGTGCGGCCCCGCATCGCGCCCTCGCACAACGCGCGAAGCTTCGCGTACATTTCCTTGGGCGCGCACCAGTTGTTCGTCGGGCCGGCGTCCTCCTCGGTCTCGGTGCAGATGAAAGTGCATTGCTCGACGCGCGCGACGTCGTTCGGATTGGAGCGATGATAATAACAACCGGGAAGTTTTTCCTGATTCAACCGGATGAGCACGCCGCTGGCGACGGCTTCCTCGGTCAGAAAATCCTTTTCCGCTTCCGAACCGTCGCACCAGAAGATGCGGTCCGGCTGGCAAAGCTTCGCCTGCTCGGCCACCCAGTTAAGGACGGCGGCGTTTTGGGTGCGGCAAATCCCCAGGCGAGGTTGAGTCGCATGTTCGCGATCTGGCATCAGAGAGGTCGCAGTCATTGGCGCAGCTTACACCCGGGCTGTTAGGTTGCACTGCGAAAAAGGTCATAGAACAGCCGCCTTTTGTCGAACGGTCCGAACCGGCGTGCTTTCGCTCGCTCTCATCAGCAAAAGGACCGGGAACCGTTGACTAGAGCATCAACGAGAAGGTGGCAGCGGTGGAGGCACGGAGGGTTTGCGCTTGTTTCTTTGGCGAAGAATACTTCTGACAATCACGATGGCCACAACTACTGTAACTGCGACCCCACTCATTTTGCCTATGGAATATCCGGTCTGGTACGCTGGGGAACCAGAGGAGTAGGACCGAACTGGAATTGCCGGAGCTCTGATGAATCGAAAGCTCGCCAAACCTTTTCGGATTTCGGGGTCTTCATTCGCGTCCCCGTCAAACCGCATAGCATTCAAGTGATAGAACCTTCCGTCGGCTGGTACCACTTGCGTGATTGTGGATGCGTGTTTTCCCTTTACCAAGGCGGTTCCTAGCCGTTCATAACACTTGATGCCAGCGACTTCAAAGAACCTTCCCGATATACGCTCTCCCACGCCGTTGGATTGAACACCGCGTTCAAACTCGGAAACAAAACGATCATCCAGCGGGCCGGAAGGCTTGTTGCGGTCATCAACCATGAGAATTATAAGTGCGGTCTTATCGGTTTTGCCGAAAGCTGCGAGAAGGCCTGGCTGCGAGGGCAGATTTGTCATCATTTGCCAACCATCCGGCGAAGTTATCGCGCAGTTGTAATTCGTAAACTTCATTTCCTGCCCAAGCACTCCGTGCGTAGCTGCAAAGAAAAGCATTAAAGCTGAGGCTAAAGGCCACGCCGGTTTTTTTGCGATGGGAATCATTTGTTTCTCATCAATGTTTGAATAGCTTGAGTGCTTGTTGCCGCCCAACATAAGAGTGAGCCAAGGTCTGAGTTGCGATTGGCTGCCCTTTCATAGTGTGAGGCGAGTCTAATTCCGTTGCCGCCCGTGACAATCTCAATCCGCCCAGAAAATGGCGGCGCGCACGGAGTGACGCGCCCTACCTTGAAAAGGCGTCAAAAACGGCTGTTTTTGAGGTTATCGCCCCGTTTCTTTGACTCATGAGATGGTTTTGTTGACTCAGGAGATCATTTCCTGAGCACAGAAAGACATTTCCTGAACCCATTTATTTCCTTCCTGACTCAGGAAATCATTTCCTATGCACATACTTTCATTTCCTATGCATATAAAACGTCAACCTGAGCACAGGACGTTCTATCCTGTGCATACAAACTTAACTCCTGAGCACAGGAAGCGTTCCCGTTGACATGGTAATCGTTTCCGTGACGACAGTTCTCACGCACCTGAACACACAAATAGTTCCGATGAGCATTCCCGTTACGTTCCTGAGTTCATGAAAAGTTTCCCTGAGCAGCCGGGAAAGATTCCTGCGCACACAAAATCGCGGCCTGA
>SCTL01000500.1 GCA_004297495.1 Verrucomicrobiota bacterium | reverse complement strand
ACAATTTGTTGCTGGAGGCGTATCAAAACGCAACGACTGCTGAAGGGAAAGCGTATGCTGTAGCGGCCCTAAGAAGAGTGAATGACCCGCATTTTTCCAACATCGCACAGCAGTTTATCGCCACTTACCCAACAGTGAATTCCTACCACAACGGCATACACGCAGCGGAATCTACTTCCACCGTAATCGCGCGAATGCCGCAGGATGTGGAAGTGCTTATTCCAAGACCATAGCCAATCTTACCTGAAAGCGGCCCTGTTTCGCTCCTCCGCTTTACTCACCCAATCATCGCTGGTGTGCGCGCGCCGCGGCAGGTCTTTCCACCCAAGTCAAGGCCACCGCCGATACGTCAGTCCCGCGTCAGCACCGTAGCGACGGTGTTAAACGCCACCAATCCACTTGCGATCTTCCCAAACGGCTTTGAGCGAAGTCAGGTTGCGCGAATCGAAGACGTGCTTGGCGGCGGTGAGCAGGTGGCCTTTCTTGGTGGCCTGCCACGCGTCGCTGGCGTTGATCGCCACGCGTTGGAGGACGCTCGGGTCGCGGTAGCAGTCAATCATGCAGCGCGTGCAGCCGTCGCGGATGAGCTTGGAGTCGTCCCACTCGTACACGTTGCACATGGGCGTTTCCCAGAAGTGGCAGCGGTAGAGATTCAGATTCCAGTCGAGGTAAAAATACTTGTGCCCACCGAGGCAGCCGAACTTTTCCGGCTCCTTGCGCAGATGGCGCTGCATCTCATTCAGTGACTCGGTCGGGTTCACGACCGGGAAACTGCTGCGCTGCTTCATCAGCTTGATCTTCTCGAACAGCTCGATGAGTTCGGGGTTCGAGAAATTCACCAACCCGCTGTCGCTGAAACTGAGATAGCTGCTCGCCAGCGACGTGAGCGGATAGCTGAACGTGCAGCTCGTGAAACCGAGCGTTTCGAGGAATGCGGGCAGCTTGTCAAAATCCTCGATCAACCGGCTGGCCGTGATGCTTGCGGTGGTCTGAATGCCCGCGCCGTGGAAAAATTCGTTTGCCTTCTTGATCTTCCGGCACACGTCGGGCAGGCCGCGATTCTTTTCGTGCTTGGCGATGTCGTGCGCGTCAATGGACATGATCACGCTGCTCAAGCCGTCATCCGCGAGACCGCGCATATTGTCGTCGGTCCACAGGCCGCCGTTGGTGCAAATCATCGGATGCACGCCGCGCTCGGCGGCGTAGCGGGTCATGGCGCGGAGTTCCTTGTGAACCATCGGCTCGCCACCCACGAAGAGCAGGTAGCCGATGTGATTCTTCACCGCGATGTCCACCACGTCCTGCGCTTCCTTGAGCGTGACGCTGCGGCGGGCTTTGGGATCAAACTTCGAGCGCGCAAAGCCGCAGAAGTCGCAATCGGCGTTGCAAATGTTCGTGATGGCGAACTGGAGATAGCCCGGCCCGCCGTGATCCAATACTTCGCGGAAAAGATTCCACGCGGATTTCTTGGGACGGACGACGGGCTTGGAGAAATCCACAGGCGTCGGCGCGGGCTGAGAGGCTTCAGCCGGGCGCGGCGTAGAGGTGACGGGAGCAATGCTCATGTAAAACCCGATCATTGTGTTCGCCGTTGCGCCGCCGGGCAAACTTTCTTTTCAGTCAAGCGCCAGCAGCCAATCGCGGATGGATTTTGAGCGTCAACTGGCGTATGTCTTGAGCCGTGAATCCCGGCGTCCATCCACACAACCGCCACGCCCTCGCGGCGGCAGTGATGTTGACGTTGACTGTGCCGGCAGCCAGCGCGACGGATGGCTTTTGGGCGACGGCGGGCGGCGGAAGCTGGGCGACAGCGGCGAACTGGGACGGTGGGGACATCGCCAACGGCGCGGAGGACACGGCGTATTTCGGATTGTTCGCGGACATTCCGGCGAACACGGTGGTCACGCTGGATGGGGCGCGCACGATTGGGCATCTGGTGTTCACCGACTCAAGCGGCGCGGATGGTGTGACGCTCAATCCCGGGGCCGGCGGGCCGCTCACGCTGGTGGCGACACTGGACACGCCCTCCCTCACCGTCATTCCGCTCGCGCAAACGGTCACGGTGAACGTGCCGTTGGCCGGGACGAACGGCCTGGAAAAAATCGGCTCTGGCACGCTGGTCCTCAGCGCGACGAACATTTACACGGGCGAAACGCTCGTGAGTGGCGGTACGCTGCTGGCGAACGGACGTTTTGCCTCCGAGGCGGTGACGGTGGCAGTCGGCGGGCGGTTGGGCGGAACGGGCGTAGTCAGCGCGCCGGTGGTGGTGCAATCCGGCGGCACGCTCGCGCCGGGAAATCCCCTCGGCACATTGAGCCTGAGCAATTCTCTCGGGTTGCAGCCGGGCAGCCTGGCGCGCGTGGAAGTGAACGCGGCGACCACGGGCTACGATTTCGTGCAGGGGATGACGAGCGTGAACTATGACGGCTCGTTGGTGGTCTGCAATCTCGCCGGCACACCGGCGTTGGGGCAAAGCTTTCAACTTTTCAGCGCGGCGAGTGCGAGCGGGAATTTCACGAATCTCACGCCGCAACTGGGCGGCGGATTGCGCTGGAGATTCCTGCCGGCGAGCGGCGTGTTGTCCGTGGTGTCTTCCGCGTCGCAACCAGTGATTGCCAGCTACGCGCTGGCGGGCGGCGTTATCAGTCTGGAGGTGACGAATGGACCGCCCGGGGCCACGGCATATCTGCTCGGTTCGACGAACGTGGCGCTATCGGTAACGAATTGGACGCGGCTGGCGACGAACGTGTTTGACGTGAGCGGCGAACGCCGTTTCACCAACGCCATGACGAGCACGCCGCAGCGGTTCTACCGCGTTTCGTACACCGCCACGCCCTGATCACGCGCCGTGAATCGAAATCAGCGCTGTCGTTTCAAGGACAGCGCCCGGCCCCATTCTCGTCGGCGAATTCGTCGGCGCAATTGGTCGGCGCGGGCGACTCGGGGTTGGTATGGGCGGCCTCTCCGGCCCACCAAGTCCGCCAGCCATCCGCCCAGGTGTTGAGCGCGGCGACGCACGTTTCCCGGGTCGCGTAAGGATTGCCCCCCTCCGCCGTGGCGTTGAGCGCCCGGACCCGGGCCCGGCAATTGGCCACATGCTGGTTCTCGTGCGCGCGGGAAGCATCCTGCCAGGCTTGCGTGCGCCGACACGTCACGTTGGCGCGCGTGCCGTCGTCCCGCAGGATGTTGTAAGTCCTCGAAGCGGCGACGATGATGTTAGGCTCGCCCAATCCTCCGCCGGTCAAGTCCCACGGCGTGGCCCGGGCGGGATTGCGGCAACGGCAGACGGGATTCGGATTGATCGGGCAAGTGGTGCTGCCGCCGGAGGAACAGCCCTCAACGGTTTGCATGCCGGACGGATCGAGATGATTCGGAACGAAGCCGGCGAGATAAAGATTCTCGCCCATCACCAAGCCGAGCGGATCGCGTTGCAGGAAGCGGCCCTTGTTACAATCGTAGGCGCGCGCGCGGAAATAAAACCCACCCGATTCCTCGTCCAGTTCGCGGCCGGTGAAGACCCAGGTGTTTGTCAAAGGACTGTGCGGCGTGCCCCACGCGTTGGGCGCGAGCGGCGTGTAGGTCGCGTCGAGCACGGTGGGGCAACCGTAAGCGTCGTAGGTGTAACGCTCGGCGGCGTTGCCGGAACTGTCGGTCAGCGCGTGCGGGCTGTACTGGGAGTTCTGATGGTAATAATGCGTCTGGCCCGCGCGATTCATCGTCAACACTTCGTCCTCATAGTTGCCGTAGGTGTAGTTGGCCAGGACGGTGCCGGCGGGATTTCGCTCTTCGATTATGCGAGTGGAGTCGTAGAAAAATACATTCGTCGCCGGCGTCCCGGACGCGTTCGCGACCCGCACCACGCGGCGGCCCAGGGCGTCGTAATAGTAGCGGCCCACAATGGCGGAATCGGACAGGCGGGTGATTTGCGTGAGACGGTTTTCCTCGTCGTAAAGATAGGCGTAGCCGGTGTCCTGTTGCAGGTTGCCGCTGTCGTCGTGGAAAATGGGATTGCCGTTTTGCAACGTGAGTTCGTTGGCCGCGTTGTGCGACCGCGTTTCGGGAATGGAATTACTCACGTTCAAACTCCAGTTGCCGAGCGGGTCAAGCGTCCAGGTCCGGAGCAACGTGGGGGAAGGAATCACCAGCCCGACGAGCGTGCCGGCGGCGAAATTGGTCAGCCGATGGAGGTCGTCGTAGGTGTAAGTTTCCGAATCGCCGGGCTGATGGCGTTTTTCTTCTGAGAGTTTCTTGCCTTCGACATCGTAGGCGTAGCTGAAGCCGGCGATGCGCGCGACGCCGTTGGAGTGTTCGAGGGACGTGATCCAGTTGTTTGAGTTGTAGCTGTAGGTGGCGAAGGTGCCGTTGCGGTGCGTGCGCGTAACCACGCGGTCGGCGGCATCGTAAGCATAAATGGTGAGCGGCGGGTTGATGGTACCGTCATGGACGCTGAGCAGGCGGGAGCGATAGTCGTTGGTGATCGTGAGCGCGAGGCCGCCGGGATAAGTGATGGTGCGGGTTCGACCGGGAATGTTGTAGGTGTAAGTGACGGTCTGGCCGTTCTGGGTGGAGGCCACGAGGCGATGCCCGCCGTCGTAAGCAAAAGTGGTGAGCCAGCCGCCTCGCTCGGCGCTCACCAACTCGCCCGTTTTCTCGTAGGTGAAGTTATCGCTCGCGCCGCTGGGAGCGTAGCTGCGATTCGTGAGTTGATAGAGATCGTTGTAGTTGTAGGTCGTCACCCGGCCCTGCTGATCCACGCGACCGATGCGCTGGCCGATGCCATCGTAAACATTCGTCACCGTGTTCGTCGCCGCGTCGGGATGAATTTCGCGGATAACGCGATTGAGGGAATCGTATTGGTAGGTGGTGGGGTTGCCGTTGGCGTCGGTGATGGCGGTGCGGTTGCCGGCGGCATCGTAGCTGTAAGTGGTGCTGAACCCGAGGGCGTTCGTAAGGCCGGTGCGACGATCCAGCGAATCGTAAGTGTAAGTGGTGACGTGACCGGCGCGGTCGGTGGTCTGGATGACGTTGCCGACGGCGTCATACCCGGTGGTGCTGGGCGTGCCGAGCGCATCGGTGATTGTCGTCCGGCGATCCAGCCCATCATACAAGTAGGTGGTCGTGTGTCCTAGCGCGTCGCTGACACTGGTCGTGTTGCCGACGGCGTCGTAGGTCGTTACCGTGACGAGGCCGGCGGAGTCCGTGCGGTTGGTGAGCCGGTTGAGCGGGTCGTAAAGCGAAGTGATGACGTTGCCGTTGGGCGCGATCGTGGTGATCAGGTTGCCGACGGCGTCGTAAGTGTGATTCAACGAGTCCCCGGCGGCATTGACCATGTTGGTGATCCG
This sequence comes from Verrucomicrobiota bacterium, assembly GCA_004297495.1. GTDB lineage: Bacteria > Verrucomicrobiota > Verrucomicrobiia > Limisphaerales > JADLHS01 > SCTL01. The sequence goes on along the minus strand of SCTL01000500.1, from coordinate 7,159 downwards.
ATTCAACGCATCGTAGGCGTAAGTCGTCGTGTTCCCGTCCGATTCGGTGACCGCAATGGCATTGTCCGCCGCATCGTAACTGTAATAGGTCACGGCGTCGTCGAGGTCCGTCACGTCGTTGGTGGCGCCGACCTTGCGGATGATTTGAGTGACGCGATCCAACTCGTCGTATTTCTCGAACGTGACCTTGCCGTTGGCGTCCACCAGCCGGGTGACATGACTGGAACCGACCGTGGGCGTACAACACGGCGGCCCACCGGGCGCGGCGTAATCGTAGCGGGTCAGGTTGCCCAGCGGGTCGGTTTGGGTGATGCGGCGATCCAGCGCGTCGTAGGTGTAGGTGGTTGTGTAATTGTTCGGGTCGGTCTGCGAGGTCAAGTTGCTGGCCGGGTCGTAAGTCATGCTGCTCACGCCGCCGAGGGCATTGGTCTGGCGGATCAAGCGGTCGCGGGAATCGTATTCGTAACGCGTGACGCGGCCGAGTTCGTCCGTGGCGCTAGTGCGGTTGTTGTCGAGGTCGTAATCGTACGTGGTGACGCCACCGAGGGTGTTGGTGCGGCCCGCCAGACGACCGCGGGCATCGTATTGGTAGTCGGTGCTGTTGCTGTTGGCGTCGGTCCGGCGAGTCGGTCGGTTGAGCGAGTCGTATTGATAGGTGGTCGTGCCGCCCAGCGCATTCGTCTCGCCGATCACGCGGTCGCGGGAGTCGTACTGGTAGGTGGTGGTGCGGCCAAGGGCGTCCGTCGTCGAAACGCGATTGCCCACGGCGTCATAGGAGTAGGTGGTGACGCTGCCGCTGGCGTCGGTGGTGTTGGTGAGATTGCCCGACGCGTCGTACGAGTAGGTGGTGACGTGCCCGCGCCGGTCGGTGTGCGAAGTCGCGTGGCCGTTGCTGTCGTAAGTCCACGAGTTCGTCTGGTCCAACGGATTGATCTCGCGGATGCGATTGCCGCTGGCGTCATATTGATAAGTGGTGATGCGCCCGTTTGGATCAGTACGGTTGGTCAGTTGATTGAACACGCCATCGTAGGCGTACGTGGTGGTGTTTCCGAGGGCGTCCGTCACCGCAATGCGATTGCCGCGCGAATCGTATTGGTAGGTGGTGACCGCGCCATTTTCGTTCGTGGCAGCGGCGACGCGTCGGGACAGTCCGTCGTAGGAGTAGGACGTCGTCGCTCCGTCCGGCGCGACGATGCGTGTGACGTAACCGTTCGTGTCGTAAGTGTAGCGCCAGACCTGGCCGAGGCCGTTGGTCTTGCTCGTGGTCGTGGGTGTGTAAACCCGCCGCAGCCATTGCGCGAGCGTGTTGCGATCCGTGTCCCAGTTCGCCGGGTTCGACAACGAAAAAATCGTCTGCCCAAGACCGTCCACGATCGAGTAAGGCTTCTGGTTGCGATACAGATAAAAATTCATGCGCGCGTCGCGATCAATTTTTCGGGTCAATTGATACGCCGAGTTGTAGGTGTAGCGGGTGAGCTTGCCGTCCGGATCGGTGATGCGGGTGAGCACGCGGAATTGGGCGTCATACTGAAATCGCGTGACGCGCCCGAGCGGATCGGTGACGCGGGCGAGGTGGTTCCCGTTCGTGTAGCCGAGCGAAAGGCTGCGACCGTAAGGATCGGTGACCAGCACAAGCACGCCGTTACTGTAGCTGAGGGTGGTGACATTTCCGTTGCGGTCGGCGGCGTGCGTGAGCCGCAGAATCGGGCCGCTCACGAGATACGTCGTGCTCGGAACGGAGGCGAAGCGCCACCAGCTTTGCTCCTTGTTCGTGATGATGAGGCTGCCGTCGGGCTGCGGATTCAACGTTTCGAAATAGCCGGTGTCCGCCGTGTACGTGCCGCCGGGGCCGAGCCGGTATTGCGTCACGCGCCCCTCGCTGTCCATGCGGAAGTAATGTCCGCGCTGATTGAACAGAAACGAGTTTTGGGAATGAGTCCAGCCGAACCCCAGTCCCACGTCCACGCGCGCGCGGGAGTTGTCGGCGTTGTAAGAATTGTAAACGAGGTTGAACGGCAGGATCGTTCCGCTCGCGTTGCGCAACGCGGCCACCGGGTAATCCTCGCGCAGATTGCCTTCGGAGAGGCTGGTCGAGAGATCGCCGCCGACCACGCGCGTCTCGGGCATGCCGCACAGATTGCAGATTTGCGGCGCTTCGCTGCCGACGTAAATCGCCTGCGCCGAACCGGCCAGCCCGAGCGCGGCGGCGGCGGTGAGCGCGGCGATCCGGCCAGCGCCCGCGCGACGGAGGGAGCGTCGCTTCACGAACCAAAGCACCGCTGAACCCATCAGTAACAACGCCACCGCTCCCGGTTCGGGCGCGTTGACAACGTAGGTCTCCGCGTCGGCTTCGAGATACAGGAAGTAAGGCGTGTTGAATTGCAGGAGCAGATTTTGATTCAACGGCGTGGTGAAGGATGAACTGGCGGAATCGTTCGGTCCGATGGAGAAAAACGAATTGTCGAACAACACGGGCGAGCCGTTCACCTCGAACGAAAAGATCGTCTCGCCCTCGGCGTACTGGCCGTAATTGTCCGTGAACAAATTGATCGAGCCACTCACGAGCGCGGCGAAGGAGACGTTCACCGGGCCGGCGCCGCCGGTGATCATGAACTGGCTGCTCATGCCGCCGCGCGCCGTGGCGTTATCGGACGCTTCGGTCTGGCCGGGGATGCTGGCGTTGGCCGCAGCGCTGGCGCCCACGTCGAGGCCGAAGGGCGTGATGATGAAGCCATCGCCGCGCGCCGTGGAGAAGTCGCCGGTCGCCTGCGCCGACTGCGAGCCCGGGCCGGAGTTGTAAACCGAATTCGCGCTGGCCTGCGCGAACGCGGACGCCGTCCAGTTGGTGAGAAACACCAGCGAGCCCAAGCCGGGCGTGATGGACAAATTGGTGAAGCTGAGTTGGCTGTCGGCGGTGGCGGTGGCGCGCGCGCGCCCGGGCGCAAAAAGCAGCAGGCTGCAAAGCAGGGGAATAACCGTTCGGGTGAAGGCAGGCAGTTTCATAACGACTTTCTGAATTCTGATAAGCGTTCTGGGTTTACGAATCTGCAACGGCTCCTTGACGCCCTTGCCGGTGAATGACTCCGACTGGAACCGGCTTCCGAAAAAAAGTCAACCGCGTTGTTGGGGAAATTTGCGGACGAAGAGGGTCGCGACGGAATGCCCGGCAAATCCGGCGAGCTTACGCGTTCACGTGAATGACTTTCGCCGGCGGGAAACCGTTGAAGTAAGTCGCTGAGGCGCTGCCGTAAGCGCCGATGTTCTCCGCGTAAACCAGATCGTCCACTTCCAAGTCCGGCAGCAAATCTGATTGCGAAAGACAATCCAGCCCATCGCACGTCTGGCCGAACACGGCGCAGATTTCCCTTTTGCCCGCCTTGAACGCCTGCAACGGATACTGGCAGTGATCGAAAATAATCCCGCTGAACGTGTGATAAACGCTGTCATCAATGTAGTAACACTGCTTGCCGCTGCGGACAGCTTTGCCAATCACTCGCGCGACCGACGTGGCCGCCGTCGCCACGAGGAAGCGGCCCGGCTCGGCGAGAATCTGGATGTCCTTGTCGAACAGCCGGTCAATCTCCGCGTTGATGACGCGCGCCAGTTCGCTGAACGGTTTGACGTGCTTGTTGTAAGGCGCGGGGAAACCGCCGCCGATGTCGAGAATCTTGATCTCGTGTCCGCGCGCGCGGGATTCTTTGATCACGGCAGCAGCAGTGTTAAGCGCCTGCACAAAGTTTTCAAAGTTCGTGCACTGACTGCCGACGTGGAAACTCAAACCTTCCACGACCAAACCCAACCTGAACGCCGCTTCGATCAAATCCACTGCCTCGCCCGGATCGCAGCCGAACTTGTTCGAGAGTTCGCACTGTGAGCCGGTGTTCGCCACCGCCAGCCGCAACACCACGCCCGCGTGCGGCGCGAACTGACGGATTTTTTTCAACTCAGTCACATTGTCGTAAGTGACGAGCGGCTTGTATTTGTCGAGCGCGAGCAAAGTTTCCTTCGGCTTGGTTGGATTCGCGTAGATGATTTTGTCCCAGATGAAATCCTGCTGCGCCTTCGCCGGAAGTTTTTTTATGTTCTCATAGACGAGCATGAACTCCGGCAGCGACGCGACATCGAAGCTCGCGCCGGCCTTGTAAAGCGTGCGCACAATGGCGGGCTCGGCGTTCGCCTTGACGGCGAAATAGCATTGCACCTTGGGCAGATGTTTGCGGAAGGCCGCGTAGTTCCGGCGGATTTCGTCGTGATCCACGATCACGAGCGGCGTGCCGTGCTGCTTCGCGAGCGACTGGAGTTGTTTCTTCGTCATGTGAAAACGCAAATTGCAGACGCGGCTTTACGGGGTTCGCGCGCGCGGCACAAGGAAAAAGAAAATGCTCCGGTGCGCTGGCCGCACGGAAATCATTTTCCCAATTGCCCGCGTGTGACGCCGAGTTGGTTCATCAACTTCAATTCGCGCCAGAGTTGCGTGCCGGTGATTTCGCCGCGCAACAACTGACGGTACTTCGCAATCGTCTGAGCGACCTGCGCCGGAGTTTCATTCAAAAACTCCACGCGAAAATTGTGCACCCCCAGCGCCAGCATCCGCGCCACGTATTCCGCGCCGGTCTGCGCCTGCGCGTGAAAGACCGTGTTGCGACAGCCCGCGTCGGCCTTCAGCGGATGCTCCATGCCCACGCGGTCGCGCAGTTGCACGCTGTGTTTGTCGCACGGGCGGCCGCAGTCGCGGTAATCTTTCCCGCTGGAGAGGAACGCGCAAAACACGCAGTGCTCCATGTGAAACATCGGAATATGCTGATGAATCGTCACCTCGAACCATTCCGGCGGCGCGGCCTGCAACAGCGTCTCAAGCTGCGTGAAATTCAAATCGTAACTCGGCGTGACGCGTTCGAGCGCGAACTTGTTTTTGAAATAATCCGCCGCGAGCCGGTTCGCAATATTCAACGAGAAATCGCCGATGCGCCGGTCGTTCGCAAAAAACTTCAGGTGATCGTAATTGCGCACGAGATAGCCGTCGGCGTTGCAGGAGCGGACTTGTTCAAGCGTCCAGTCCTCGCCCATTTTGAAAATGCGCGGCGGAGCGACCCAGATGGAGGGTTGAGAGTTGAGAGTTGAGAGTTGAGAGGCGCGGCAGCCAAACGCTTCGTGAAAAGTCTGAACGGCCTCGCGATATTTCTTTGGGCTTTCAAAGTCGCAATAGATCGTCGTCGCGCCAGACTTCAACGCGGCGTCCAGTTGCGCGAGATCGCGGACGAGGATGATCAAGTGCGGAGTGCGGAGTGCGGAGTGCGGAGTTGCATCCGCGCCTGCGGCGACTTGGATTCCGCACTCCGCACTCCGAATTCCGCATTCCATTTGCCACCGCTTCGGCGTCGCGCGCTGGCGGTCCAACTCAGCAACAACTTCGCGGCGCAAGCGATTCAACTCGCTCACCGGCAACATTACTTCGCCGGACAATTCATTCTTCAACTCACCCAGCTTGAATGGCGTGCCGCCGAGCCGCCCGAGTTGATCGCGCAAGCGCTCGGTCGTGAGCGGTTGTTTTTCTGCCTTCGCCAGTGGCATCGCGGATTCCACTTTCGTCGCGTGGCCGGCTTCATCGCGCGCGAGGAGCGTGAGCGGCATGCCGGCGATGCCGTGAATTTCCAGATTGATAGGCCGCTGAAATTTTGGCGACTCGCCCTCGAAGCTCTGGCGCAACCGCCGGTCCAGTTCCGGGTCGCTGGTTTTCCACAGCTTGTCGCCGACATGGACGCGACGGAAATCCACATCGCCGTGACCGAAGCCGAGCCAGGTTTCCGCGCCGCGTGGGATCACTTGATAAACAAAGCCGCCTTCCTCGTCTTGCTCGGGCGTGCCCGCGTCGAACACCACGCCATCGCCCGGTTTCAACGGCCCGGCGAGTTTGAGCGCGACCATCTCATCCGTGACGCGCGTGATTTCGCCGAGGAACACGCCGCGTTTTTTCCCGAAGCGCGCGTGGACGAGCCGCTGGTTGTCGTTGCCGCCAAGCCACCCGGTGTAGAGACCGCGACTGAAGGCCATCTCAACGTCGTAGCGGCTTTCGGCAGAAAGCCGCAAACTTTCAGTCGAGTCACCGGCGTTCTCCCGAACGCCGCTACGGGAAAATTGATCGAGCGCGCTCCGGTAAACCCGCGTGATGTTCGCCACGTATTCCGGCGTCTTGAGCCGGCCTTCAATCTTCAGTGATGCCACGCCGCTGCGAACAATCTCCGGCAAAATCTCCAAGCCGGCCAGGTCTTGCGGACTCAACAGATACTTCCGATCTCCCAGCGGAATTTGTTTTCCATCGCTGATGAGTTCGTAAGGCATCCGGCACGCCTGCGCGCACTCACCACGATTCGCCGAGCGTCCGCCGAGCGCTTCGCTCGTGAGACATTGGCCGGAGTAAGCCACGCACAGCGCGCCGTGGACGAAGATTTCGAGCGGCAACTGGGTAGGTCGCGTCACTCCGTGCGCGCCGTCTTCCGTGGGTTGTGTGACGGCGGGCAGAGGACTGCCCGCCCCACCTTGCGCGTTCTGGATTTTCTCAATCTCCGCCAGCGAACACTCGCGCGCGAGCACGACGAGATTGCAGCCCAGTTCCCGCGCGAATTCCACGCCCGCCGCGCTGGTGATCGTCATTTGCGTCGAGCCGTGAATCGGAAAATCCGGCGACAGTTCGCGGATGAGCCGCGCGATGCCCACGTCTTGCACGATGGCCGCGTCCACTCCCGCCGCGATGATCGAGCGGAGATGGTCTTCGGCGTCCGTCATTTCATTCTCGAACACCAGCGTGTTGAACGTGACGTAACCCTTCACGCCGCGCCGATGCAGAAACTCCATCAACTTCGGCAAATCGGCGGCGGTGAAATTGTGCGCGCGCATTCGGGCGTTGAATTTTTCCAGCCCGAAATAAATCGCGTCCGCGCCGTTCTCGACGGCGGCCTTGGCGCAGTCCCAATCGCCTGCGGGCGCAAGCAACTCCGGCAAATGCGGAGTGCGGAGTGCGGAGTGCGGAATTTTTCCCACGCTCTCGACCCCGGACTCGACAATGGGCGATTCAGCCATGAAAGCAGATTATCAGCACCGCGCGCGTTAAACAAAACCTCTTTGCAACGGAGCGCGGCTGTGGTTGAAAACCCAGCCGCAG
>SCTL01000499.1 GCA_004297495.1 Verrucomicrobiota bacterium | reverse complement strand
GGCCGACGAGGGCACGCACCAACGCTATACCGGCGTCGTCAAACAATTCCTGGACCATATCAAACACAAGACCGGCGCGGACATCAAGAAAGTCACCGCAACGGATGTGGCCGGCTTCCGGGATGCCGCAGCCGGTCGAGTGTCCGTGGGCACGGCCAACCTGATGTTGAAGATCCTCCGCTCGGCGTTCGCCGCGGCCCGCCGCGAGGGTTTGATTGACGACAATCCTGCCGAGCGCGTGACGATCTTGAAACGGAAAAAGGACGCCCCGGGGCGGCGCCCGTTCACCCTGCCGGAATTGAGAAAGATCATGGAACACGCGGATGAGGAATGGCGTGGGATGATTCTGTTCGGGCTCTACACCGGCCAGCGGCTGGGTGACATTGCGGCGCTGACCTGGCAGAACATTGACCTGGCCCGCGAAGAAATCCGGTTCACCACTGACAAGACGGGCCGGCGGCAGATTCTACCTCTGGTCGGGCCGCTGCTCAAATTCGTGGAAGAACTCGCCTCGAGCGATGATCCCACCGCTCCCCTGTTCCCCCGCGCCAGCGGGGTGTTGCAACGGCAAGGTCGCGCGGGGAATTTGAGCAACCAGTTCCACAAGATCCTGGTGGACGCCGGATACGCAACAAAACGCAACCATCACAGCACGGGCAAGGGGCGCAACGTCGCGCGCGAACCGAACGAAATCAGCTTTCACTCATTGCGGCACACGGCGACCACCTTGCTGAAATCGTCCGGGGTGTCGGATGCGGTGGCGCGGGAATTCATTGGACACGATTCGGCGGCGGTGTCCAAACATTACACCCACATTCCGACGGACACGCTCCGCAAGGCGGCGAAGAAGCTGCCGGACGTTTTCAAAAAGCTGAACTGACCCCGCCTGCGTCACGCCTGCTCGACAGCCAACAAACCAAGAACGGCGGCGACGTAAAGGCGCAAAAGAAAAATGAGCCAGGGGACAAGACGGAGTCGGTGATGACGTTAACGGCATAATCACGGCCTGGCACGGCGTCAGCCGGTTTGGCCGAGCGCATTTCCAGGCGGCGGAACGATCGGCGTTGGTGGAGCGATGATCTGTTGGCTTGTCTTCCAATGAGTCTCCCAATCGGCGAGGCATGGGACGATGACTTCGGCATTTTTGGCGTAGGCGTGGTGCACGGCTTTTGAGTTATGACCGAGGGATTGCTGGGCGAAGCGCTGCGGATAGCCGCATTGCAACGCGCGCTCGGCCCAGGCATAGCGGTAGCAATGCAACGACACGCCCTCGATTCCGAGTCCCCTGCATCGCTGTTTGAATTCGGTGGCGCGGTCACCGGGTCGGACGGTGGCGAGATACGGGAATAGCAGTCCAGATTGCGGACGCCGGCGCAGGAGTTCGGCGACTTCATCACCAAAACGAATCAAGGCCGGTTTCACTGTGGCCGGGTCACGGCGAGCCAGCTTTCGACGAATGTAGGCGACGGTGCGATCCGCCCAATTGATGTCTTCGGTGCGCAAGAAGGCCGCGTCGCTTTGCGAAGTGCCAAAGTGCCAGAGAAGTTCGTAGAAGTCGCGACGCTCCGGATTGCGTTCCCGCGCGACGATGGCGCGATGCTCGGCCTCGGTGATGCCGCGCTTCTTCTTGAACTCGGGTTTAGGCCAAAGGAGTTTGGGCAACACTGATTTGAGAATCCATTCCATGCCGAGGGCATAATTGTGGATGCGGCGCAGATAGACGTTGGTGGAGGGTTTGCCGTCCGCGAGGACTTTCATGAAATGCTCGGGCCGTGTTTCGACGACGGGCAAGTTGCGAATCGCGTCAAAATTTTCGTCCTCGATGGCAACACTCCAACGGCGCTTTGTCTCCTCGACCTTCTTCCGGGCGACGATGTACTCCATCACCTGCTGCCAAGTGCGAGTGCTGAGTTGCGGGTCTGCACCAGCGAGGTAAACGCGCGCCAGTGCGATGTTGAACACGGCTTGATTCGCGGCATCGTTGTACGCTTGGGTGAGCTTTTGAGCCTCGGCTTTGTCGCGGGTCTTTAGGGTTTTGTGTTTCCCGGTCTTTTTGTCCACGAGGTAGTAGATGCCGGTTTTGCGTTTGAAGAATCGGTATTGTGTTTTCATTTGGCCGCGAAAGATCGCGATCCGAGTTCCCGGGCGCGAGGCAGAAGGAGCGAGAGATTGGTCGAGCGACAGAAGTCAGGGGCAATGGCAGCGTGAGCTGCGACCGATAAGACGCTGTTCCGACCGCCACACGCGAAGCGGGCGGAACATTGCGGTGACGTTCCACACTAACGGCGGCGGTCAGGTCGGTCGCCGGGGGCGCAAGGTCATTAGCGGAAAATAGAGTGGCGAGAACACGTAGTTGTGGTATTGGCCGAGCATGAGAAGAAACGCCAGATCCATCACCACGTCGCCCGAAATCGTTAAGCACATTGACGGGCTCACAGAAGCTAATTTCAAGCTGCTGACCAGGCTCATTCCTTGGCTGGATGCGCACGAGAAGATTCAACAGAAATTCCGGTATGCGATGATTTACAAACTCACCCGGCTGGATGCAGCGATTTCGATGCTGCTCGTCGGCCAACAAATCCGGATGCAGAAACGACAGGAGTATTTTGCGGAGAAGTTGGATGAAGATGCGAAAGCAGCGGAGGAATTCATCTCAGAGCAGAGCGAAGCAAAGGCGCTAAAACTGATTCGATTTATTCACAGCGAATCACCAGCGCCGGAAGTGCGTCGTGACCGGAGGCGCAAATGGACAGGTTGGGAGATTTGAAGCAAGCTGGGCGCGACGCGGACGATTGGGTATCCTCGCGGGCATGAAAGGCGAGCTGGCGAAGAAGTGGTTGGGGAAGCTGACGAAGCTGAACGCGGCGACGGGCACTGGAAAATGTCGCGGCAAAGCGCCGCACAAGCCGCTGTTGTTGCTCTGCCTGCTCGACATGGCCGAGGCTGGCGAACTTGGCGGGCGCACCTTCACACGCACTGCCGGGTTGGTGTTGCGGTTCAAATCGTACGGTGCGCTGGTTTCGGAGCGCTGGCCGACGCGGCTGGATTTGCGGATGCCATTCTTCTATCTGCGGACGCAAGGTTTCTGGCAGGCGTTCACGCTGGAGATGACGCTAGCGGAATCACCGGATTCGTGCTTCGTGTGCGAACTACACGAGGAGTTATTCGATCTGCTCGCCGACGCTGACTTTCGCTTGAAGGCGCGACTACTGTTGGTGTCGCGATACTTTGAGCCGCGCGAGCGCGTTGCGTTGCTGGAGAGTTTGGGACTGTGCGCCGACGGGATGGACAAGGTGGAACGGAAGATGTCGGTGTTGAATGAGGAGGCGGAAGATGCGGCGCGCAAGAAGGGACGGAGTGCGCGTTTCGCGGTGCAAGTGGTGTCGCGCTACAAATTCACGTGTGCGCTCACGGGCCTGTGCTGCCTGACGATGGATGGCGCGGCCATTGTGGACGCGGCGCACATCGAGCCGTTCGCAGAAAACCAGAATGACGACATCGAGAACGGACTGGCGCTCTGCAAGAACGCACACTGGATGTTTGACGAGGGCCTGTGGTCCGTGCGCCGTGATGGTCGCGTGCTGCTCGCACCGCAACGATTCACCGAGAACGGGCCGGAGGGATTGCGACTCCAGCCGTATGCCGGGCGGCTACTACAATTCGCGGCAGGAGTGATGCTGCGGCCAAAGGCAGATTATTTCGCGCGGCATCGAGTGGTTCACGGAATGCCGTAGCCCTTTGTCGTCCGCAATCAAAGATAGACTTCGCGGAGCTTTGTTTCGTTTCTCAATTCTTCGGCAGATCCAGTGAACGACACTTGGCCGTTCCGCAGGACGAAGACGCGCTGAGAGATTTTCAAAACCTCGCGGACTTTTTGCTCCACAACTAAAACTGTGACACCTGATGCACTGCTGATCTGCTGAATTTGTCCGAGGGCTTCTGAGACTAGAGGGGGCGCGAGGCCAAGAGATGGCTCGTCCAGCAGAAGGACTCGCGGGGACAAAATCAAGGCATTCGCCAGTGCCAACATCTGCTTTTCCCCGCCAGATAAAGTTCCTGCCTGTTGCTTAAAGCGCCCCTTTAGCGCCGGAAATAATGTGAAGACGCGCTCCATGCCTGCGCTCAAAGCTGTCTTGTCGGCCAAAGTAACTCCGCCCATTTCCAGGTTTTCCTGCACGGTCAGATCCATGAACACGCGATTTCCTTGTGGGACGTAAGCAACACCGGATCGGAGGAGGTCGCGTGGCGTGGGCTTTGACCATGTTTGGCCGTTTAGGTGAACCTGGCCGGACCAAATTGGAATCAGGCCAAACATCGCTTTGAGCAATGTGGACTTCCCCGCTCCGTTGTGCCCGATCAAGGCAACGATTTCACCGGAGGCAACCTCCAGCGTGACACCATTGAGCACCTGCTTCTTGCCGTAGCCGGCGACGAGCGAATGAACGCCCAGACTTGCTGAGTTGTGAGCGATGTCGGTCATTTGCTACCAGTGTTACGTGACATACGCTTCGATGATCTCTGGCCGGTCGAGAACCTCGGAGGGCTTGCCTTGGGCGATGATCTTTCCTTCGTCCATCACAACAACCAAGTCGGCAACCTGGCGAACGGAGGCAAGGTCGTGCTCGATGAAGATCACCAGCTTACCGAGGTCGCGTAGTTCGCGTAGTAAACGGAGGATTTGTGCGACCATTTGTGGATGGACGCCAGCAACCGGTTCATCCAGCAGAAGAATCCTGGCATCAGTGGCGAGACAACAGGCCAAGGTCAAAAGTTTCTGCTGTCCGTACGAAAGTTCCCCTGCCAACTCGTTTGCCTGGTCGGCAAGGCCCACGAACCTAAGCCAACGCACGGCCTCGTCTCGATTCCGGGCTTCCTCCGTTGCAACGCCGTTGCGAAGGAGGGCTGGTAGCAATCGCTCGCCCTTTTGATTCGGCCTCGCTAAAAGGACATTCTCAATGGCGGACACTTGGGAAATCAGCCGGAGGTCCTGAAATGTCCTTGCGATGCCGAGCCGCGCGATCTTGTGTGGTGGTAAACTACACAATTGGCGCTCGTCGAGAAAAACCCGCCCCGTCTGTGGTCGGAGAAAACCGGTGAGGACGTTGATCAACGTCGTCTTGCCGGCCCCGTTGGGGCCGACGATGGCGACGATGCCCGACGAAGGGAATCCGAGCCGGACATCCCGCAACGCGCGGACGCCGTCAAATGCTTTGCAAAGACTTTCGCAACGTAGCGAACTCATTTGTTAAATCCGTATTTACCCAGCAACCCGCTCGGACGGAACATCAACATGACTACGAGCAAACTGCCGTAGATGATCTGGCGCAAATTGGCGGCGACGTCGGTAGGCAGACCAATGAAGCGTAACACTTCCGGCAGCATGACGAGCACAATCGCGCCCACGAGCGGCCCCCACAGGCTGCCCGCTCCGCCGATGATGACCATGGAAATTATGAGAATTGACTCCATGACCGTGAAGCTGGTCGGGTCGATAAAGGTGATATAATGCGCGTAAAGGCTGCCAGCCATGGCCGCCAATGCCGCGCTGACTCCGAACACCGTGACTTTGAAGTAGAGAGTGTTTTTACCAAGTGCTTTGGCGAACACTTCATCCTCACGAATTGCGTGGAGCACGCGGCCAAACGGGCTGCTGGTAATCCGCCAGACAACGAAATACGCAAAACAGGCGAAAGCCGTAGCCAGGGCAAGGAATTCCAGATGCGTGTCCACGCGCCAGCCGAAGATTACGGGCTGAGGTATTCCATGGATGCCTAATGGGCCGCGCGTTAACCGCATCCAATTGTTGAAAACGCTGAAGAGAATCATTTGAAACCCAAAAGTGGCGATGACTAAGTAATCGTCGTGCAAGCGCAAAGATGGGAGCGACACGATGAAAGAAATCAAGATGGCCACCAAGATGCCGACCGCGACTCCAAGCAGAAACGGTGCGCCAGATTGAGTCGCCACGAGTGCAGAAGAGTAGGCCCCCAATCCGTAAAAGGCCGCGTGGGCAATTGACAACAGACCCGTTCGGCCAGCTAACAAGTCTAACGACGTCGCAAGCGTTGCGTAAATCGCCACCAGGATCAGAATGTCGAGAAGGTAGGACATGTCAGTTCCCCACTTTGGTCATTGGTCTCCCGAGGATTCCTTGCGGTCGGATCAAGAGAAATATGATCAGTGAAGAGTAAACTATTGCGTTCTGCCAGTGTGTGGGCCAACACCAACCGGACAAATGCTGAATGCAACCAACGAGACCAGCCCCCAAGAGCGGTCCCCAATCGGTTCGAATCCCTCCAATGATTGCAGCCGTCAGAGCTAGCAACAAAACATCAAAACCGGCGTTTGGTGAAATATCCAGATCATAGGCGATAAGCAAACCGGCTAAGCCAGCGAGCGCCGATGCTATCACAAACACGCACAAAATGACTGTATTCCTTGGGATACCGACAGCATCAGAAAGTTCCCAATCGCTACCTATTGCGCGCAGGGCTTTGCCGAATTTGCTTTTCCGGAGAATATAAATCACTCCACAGCAAACGATGGTTGCAACTCCAAGCTCCAGTAATTGAATCTCTGTAAGTCTGGCTCCTAGTATCTGCACTACTTCCTGTTGGTGGGACGAGCGCAATGTCTTCGTTTGATCTCCAAACAGCATTGAAAGCATATTTTGTCCAACAATGAGAATTCCTAACGCCGCTACCATGCAAACGAGAGAAGTGGCGCTTCGACTTCGCAAGGGGCGATAAATCCAAAGTTCCACTAACGCTCCAAGCCCGGTCCCGAATATGAGCGAAACCACCAAGGCGGCGAATAGTGGCCAACCGGCTTGCTTTGTCAGGAAATACGCAAGATAGGCCGTGGCAGAAATAACGAGCGCGTGAGCCAAATGAAAGACTTTCGTTACTCTGAAGATGAGCGACAACCCAAGTGCCACCAAGGCGATTGTGCTCGCTGCGACAATTCCATTCGCAAGTATTTGGATCGTCATGAGCTTGGTGTCTTCTGGCGTTGAGCCATGATAAAAGCCAGCTCTGTCTGAAGAATTTCACTCACGCGCGACCAGTGTGCTTGGAGGTCAATTCCTGCTGTGGCTTCCGGATGTTCATGGAGGATTTCCGCCGCTCGGGTAATGGCGCTCTTCGGGGGACTTGATCCTCTTTCCAAATCGCTCCAACACGTTTTTAACAGACGGCGCAGAATTTGCCCGCGACCGGACCTGCCAGGATTTGCGCCTTCTGCCACCAAGCAACAGAACGAACGAACATGATCCGCCAACTTAAAAGTCAACCGGGTATCGGCAGTTCCTGCCAAAGGACCGTCAGCGACATTCTTCGTGTAGCTACCAAGCGCGCGCGTATCGAACACCGTCTTTGCTGATTCGAGTATCATGGCCAAGCGGTCCAGACCCATCGCGGCCTCCGCAATCATGCCCGGAATTTCCTGCAG
>SCTL01000498.1 GCA_004297495.1 Verrucomicrobiota bacterium | reverse complement strand
GGTCAATGCGAGTCCTAGTTGGCGACCGCTTCATTCCGGCCAACACGCGCGCTTCGCTGACTTGCGGGAAATCGTCGCGCGCGGAAAAACTTTGGTGGTGAACGGACGAGTCTGGGCGAGGTTCGCCTCGCTCACGAACGCGAAACGTTACGCCGAGTTCTTGAAACAGTTGGTCAAGCGCCAACCCGCCGAGCGCGCCAAGGAGATTCGGAAATTCATTGCTGAAGCGTTCGATGAGCGCGAGATCAGCCGACGCCGGCGGGAGTTCGAGTCAGAAACGCGACGCCTGCGCTGGCTGTGCAATGGGCTGGTGCTTTTTTTGTTCGCGCTCGCGCCGGCGGCGATCTGGAGGCTCGGCCTGCAACTGAGCTGGCTGCCGCTGGTGATCGGGCTGTTCAGTTTGAGCACGTGGGCGGCGGTGATTTTTCACCGGCGGCATCGCCAGTGGTTTCCCGAGGAGAAGGACGAACGCTTTTCCCACACGCTGATTGTCGCGCTCGCGCCGGCCTCCGGTGCGCGCGCGCTGGATCATCTGTCGCGACCGTTGCTGGAAAGTTTTCATCCGCTCGCAGTGGCGAAAGTTTTTCTGGCGGAGGAAGGGTTTCGCGCGTTCGCGCGGCGCGTGCTGCTGGACTTGCGGCATCCCGCGCTGCCGCTGAGTCCAACGAATGACCCCGGCGCAGTCGGGGCGGAGGATTTCATGCGCAACGAGCTGCGGCAGGCGGCGGAGGGATTTCTCAAACGCCATTCAATCGAACCGGAGCAAGTCTGCAAACCGCCGATGCCGACGGAGGAATCCTGCCGCGCTTACTGTCCGCGTTGCGACGCGCAATTCACGGCGCTGGATGCGACGTGTGCGGATTGCGGTGGTTTGGCGGTGGTGGCGTTCGGAACAGTGGGCAGGGGGTGAATGTCTAGAACGGTTGCCATAATTCATTTCCGAAAGGCCCCTCACCCCGTCCCTCTCCCCATCCGATGGGGAGAGGGTGGCCGCAGGCCGGGTGAGGGGTTTGCCGCCGGGGAATCGGAAATTATTTTTGGCAACCGTTCTAATGAAAACAGCAGTGAAATTTCATCGGCCGGGAGCCTCTCGACAATCTTGCCCCCTCATCCCGGCCTTCTCCCCCGATGGGGGAGAAGGAGACCGCGCCTGAGTTTTTGAGAATCTCGCCGGCCGCGAGAGGCGATTGAAAAGCGCAAGGCGCTTCTTGCGGAAGCGCCTTGGCCGAGCGGAACCAGGAGTTGGAGGAGTTGTCGTGAAAATCAGGATTCAGTCCAGTTGGTCGGGATGTAGCCGCGGCCCATGCCGTTGCGGCGGAGGTTCTCGTCGTAGTGGAATTTGAAATGGCCGTTCATCTTGACGGTCTTGCTGACGCTGGCGCCAACGAAGTCATACGCGGTGCTGCCGCCGCCCCCGAGGGTAAAGTCGGCGTTGGGAGCGTAGATGGCGCCGGTGAAATCGGCGTTGCCGTTGAACTGGACCGATTTGTTCGTGGGAAGGCCGAAGTAGTAGAACGCACTGGCATTCTTGCCATCGTTGATGACACCGTTGCCGGCGACTTTGAAGGTGTTGCCATACATGTAGAGTTTCAACCTCGAGCCGGCGGAAATGCGGATGGTGTCCGTGCTGCCGTTCATGTTGACGTTGTTGAGGACGAGCAGGCGGGCGTCAACTCCGGGGGCGACATAGACACCCTTGTTGAAACTGGAGACCCAGTAATCACCGCTGTAGTTGATGACGACATCGTAATCAATGCCGCTGATGTCGGTGAAACTGCTGCCGCCCGCCCAAGACCAGGTGGTGGAGGGCTGGATGACATCGGGAAAGAGGACGTTCATGTCGTCGGAAACGTGGCCGGCTTGCGCGCCCGTGCTGCCGCCCTCAACCCAGGCTTTGTCGCCCACGGAGCCGTTGGGTCCAAGGGTCACCGTACCTTTCGGCCCGGTGCTGGCGTGGCCTTTGATCTTGGCGTTGCCGACGGTGAGCGAGTTGGTGATGGTGTAATCCGTGGCCACATCGCCGTTGGCTTTCTGTTTGGCGCTGCTGGTGGGATAGAGGCCGTAGGACCAACCGAGGGGGAAATCGCTGTAGCTGGCATCAGCGGAGTCAAAGCTGTCCGTCTCGACATTTTTGCCGTTGAAATCAATCTGTTGAATCGCCGCCATCGCCACGTTGAACAAGGCGTCCACCTTGGTCTGAACATTCACATGGCGCGAGATCAGGGCCGGAGCGGAACCGCCGGAGACACCCGCCGCCGCATAGGCGCCAGCACCGGCGCTGGTGCCGGTGTAATTCCACGGCGCGTAGCCGGTGGAATCAATGTTCGCGCCGGAGGCGGTCTTGGTGAGATAGACGTCGTAGTAATTATTGGCGTTGAGATAGCGGCGCACGTAGTAACGACCGTCGGCTTGGAGCGTCCAGTTGTCGGCGGCGATGGAACTGCTGTTGTTCCAATTGGTGAGGAGGTCCACCTGATTGACGTATTTGTTAAGGAGCGCGAGACCGTCTTCCACGCCGGCCTCGGACATGACGATGGCGCTGTTCCACGTCTGCGAGCGCACGACGAACTGGTGTTGTTGCCGGGTCAGGATGAGATAACTGGCGAGGGTGGTGCCGATGATGGCGGAAGTCATCAGGCTGACGAGCAGGACGCTGCCGGCTTGAGTGCGTTTGGAGGAGATGAGATACATATTTTTTTCTCCGGTTAAGTGTTAGTTACGAATGACGATCTTGGCGGTCTGCACGCTTTCCGTGTTGACCTTGGCTCCGAAAATCTGCCGCGAACAACGCCAGCTAACGTCCACGAGTTTGGCCTCGCTATAACTCGTCACTGGATAGAAGGTAAAATTGGTTGAAGGATTCCTTTGTGAAATCTCGAAATACAAGTAGTCGCATTGCTTGAGGAGGACGGTAGTGGTCCCGGCTTTTGTCCGGGTCAGTTCGCGCGTGGAAGGATTGTAAGTGTAGGAGAGCGTGTTGGTGTCCTGATCCGTAAAGACCAACTGGTTTGTGGAATAGGAGGTCAACGCGCGGGTCTTGCGGATTTCCCGGGTCATCGTGTCGAGGCAGAAGGTGCTGGCACGATCGAGGTCGTTGTAATTGCCCATGGCGACGAAACTGCGGGCCGTAAAAAGCGAGAGACGACCGACGGCAGCGAGCACGATTCCACCCACGGCCATGGACACCAGCATTTCGGCCAGCGTCATGCCGGCGGAGCGCAACCGCCGGGAGCGAGACGTGGAATGGAGATTAAGCATCATTACGGGAATCAGTTGCTGAAGACGTAGTTCTGGATGCCGTATTGGGAAACGTAACTCCACATGGTGTTGGTGCGGGAGCGCACGCCAGAGGTCCAGGTGACGGTGACGGTGATCGAGCGCATCTTGTCGGCATAGGAAGCGGAGGGACTCAGGCTCGCCGGCCCCCAGCGCATGGTCCCGTCGTATCGGACGCCCTTGTTAGTGCCACTCGCAAGGCCGTTCGGATAGTAATAACTGGTGAAGTTGGTGGGCAGGCCGCCGTTGGACGCGTTGCTATGGACGAGTTGATTCCAGTTGTAGAGACGCAGCCCTTCCATGCGTTCAATGATGATTTGCGTGGCGCGGAGATTCTCGCGCGCAGTCTGGGTGATGGCAAATCCACCGGACATTCCCAGGTAAAGTGATACGAAGGCCACTGACATCACCGCCACGCCCACCACGACTTCGGCCAGGGTGAAGGCACGGGAATTTCCGGGAAGTTTTCCGCTGGCTGCTGCTGAAATTCTCATGGCGTTTCGCTCGTTACCTAAACGACAGGGACGGGCGTTTTCCGACCCCCTCTTGTTTCCAAGGGGGAAATAGCAAATGCTTTGCCAACGAGAAAATCTCGAAAAACAGGCCGCAATGATGGCGTCTTTCCCCAGGATTCCAAACATAGGACAATGTTGCCTCACTTCCGGACGGGATGTCGTTCCCCGCTTGAAACTAGATTAAGCCGTGTGGCGAATGAGATGTAAGCGGGGGCAGACTGCTGCGCCCGTGTCCAAACCGACGTCAGCGGGAGAGTCCGCGATAGAACCGGTAGGGCACGTTCGTGGCCGACACGTCAATGAACGGCGTGCTGGCGTTGGTGGTGAAGACGTTCGTGAGGGTCGCCCAGTTCACGAGATTGGAAGCGTATTCCACGCGGCAGGTGCAGCCGACTTCGCCGACGACATTGAATTGGAACGTGCGGTTGGTCAGGCGCTGCGGGGAGGCCAGGTTGAACACAAAGGACGTGCGGGGTGGACTGAAGATCACCTTGTCCACCCAACCGCGATTCTGGCCGATGGAAAAGAAATCGAAGTCGTTTTTCACCAAGCGCCAAGTCAAAGTATTGGTTGCGGAAACCGGTAGCTTAAAGAAATTGGAAACCCAACTGGTGACCTCGCCCGAAATTCGCCTGGCGTAGTTCGTCGGTGCATTCAAGGGATCATGCACGTAACCATTCGTGTAAAATTCCAAATAATCGAGATTCGTTTCCGAGGAAACTCGCCACAAAAAAGAGACGTTAGACACCCCGGTCACCACTGCTCGCAAGTACGATTCCTGACTATTGTAGATCGCTCCGCTTTCCGCTGCTTTGCCATCGGAAGTGACGTTTGTCTGCCCAGCCCAATAGGTTTGATTGGTGTTTCCCCCGGTCGTCCACGCGATTCCACAGGTATTCAAAGCTTCCTGCAACGGCATGGGGGCCGACGTCGTGTAAATCACCTGATCCACGTACCCCTGATCCACTCCATCATTCACGGTGGCATCCTTCGCGTATGTCCACCTGAGCGTATGTGTCCCGTTGGTGATGGAGAACATTCTGTACGACCAATCCACCAACCCGCCGAACGGAGGATCGCCCGAGATGCTATCAATGACAACACCGTCCACGCTAAACTCCAGTTCGTCCGGCCATACAGAACTGACACTCCACCAAAAGCTGATCGTTCCCGGCCCGGTCACGCTCGTTTGCAGCCAGCTTTGCGAACTAGAAACAAAGGGATTACCGCTTTGGGCGCAATCAGTGCCATCGTAGGCGCCGGTCGTGGTTCCAGACCAGGGGCGAGTCACCGAATTGGAGGGCGATGTCGTCCAGACAAGATTGGTATTATCCAAAGCTGTCGGCAAAGTTTGGGCGTTCACAAGACAGACATTCAGGACGCTGGTAAATGTCCCCAAGGCAAAAACAAAGTTGCGAAGATTGGTCATGTGGCGTTGTTTGAGCAAACCCCTGTCGGCTGGTGAGTCACAACTCACGCCACGACATCACGCGGTACCCGCTGACGGGGCCGATTCTCCGAAGATTCTCGTCATAATGGACGCTGAAATGACCGTTCAAGTTGACCGAATCTACCACGGCCGACCCTTGGAAGTCCAAGGGTGTGCTCCCGCCACCGCCCAGTGTGAACGCTGCTTGCGGGGCATAGACAGTTCCCAAGTAGGTGGCATTTCCGCTCCAGGTGACGCTTGTGTTGGAAGGCAGGCCAAAGTATTGAAAAGTCGCCGCGTTCCCGGAAGTGTTAACGGTAGTGAAGGTCGAGCTTGCTCCACCGACAAACAATTTCAAAGTGGAATTCGGTGCGATCTGAATTAACGAAGACTTCCCGCCGCCGGACTGCATGGTGAAATTGCCGGTGACATACAGGTAGGCTTTGCCCGTGACGTAGAGGACGTCGCCTGACTTGAGGGAGAAATCCCCGTTGATGATGTATCTTGTTCCACCAATAATGTTCGTAGTTACACCGCCGCTGCCGGAGACAACTGTAGGCGAAAGACCGGTTGTATAAGGCACGAGAACATCCGGAAAATCAACGTTGAAATCGTTTCGATACCAGCCGGGCTGAATCGTTCCGGGCGTGGTCCAACTCAGGTCCCCGACTTCGCCATTGTTGAGTGTCGGATATGGAGCTGTGGGACCCGTCATCACTTTGCCCTTGATGTCAGCGTTTTGGACGTTGATCAACCCCGCGATGCTGGCCACGTCACCGCCGGCTTTGCGTTTGGCGGGATCGTAAAAACCGCCAGTGCTATAGGCTGAATCCGCCGAATCATAACTGTCCACCGTGATTTCCGTGCCTTTGAAATCAATTCCGTTCCGGGCCGCGATGGCGACTTGGAACGAAAAGGAAGTTTGCGCGGTGACCTGGACCGTTCGAGACAGCAGCGAGGAAGAACTCGGCATCGTCGCATAACCGACGGATGTGATTATCGGCATCGCATCCGTGCTGATCGTGGTGGAGTATGAGCCGTTTGCCAGAGTTCTCGTAACCGGGCCGAAACCGCTGCCGGAAGTGCCCCAACCATTCGCTGAGCGGTCAATGTTCGTGCTGAAATTCAACGCACCCGGGTTGAGTTGTGCCATCGCTTCCTCCACCCCGGCCTCGGCGTG
>SCTL01000046.1 GCA_004297495.1 Verrucomicrobiota bacterium | reverse complement strand
C
This sequence comes from Verrucomicrobiota bacterium, assembly GCA_004297495.1. Lineage (GTDB taxonomy): Bacteria > Verrucomicrobiota > Verrucomicrobiia > Limisphaerales > JADLHS01 > SCTL01. The sequence continues at coordinate 3,760 of SCTL01000046.1, read as the reverse complement.
TCGGGCAAACATCGGGAAACGTTCCTTGCCTGGCTTTCTTGGGTTTGCCGCGGATGAAGAGCGGATACGGCAGGCCGGCCCTGGCGCGCACATCAGCCAGCGCGGAATCGAACGCCTGGTGAAACTCCTCGCCCAGCGCACCCAGCGAAGCGTACGTGATCTTTTCCATACAGCCAACGCTCACAGCAACGCTGAAACTTACGCGTGATTACCCGGAGCGCAAGCCGACCTGCAGCAGGTTCTCGATCACATGGGCAGCACGGAACTGGCGGCCAATCTGTTCCGCGCCACGCAGACCGAGGAAAAGCTGCGGCGCGAAAACGTGCGGCCTTTTCAAGACTGTAGCAGCGAACGTGAGTTCGCTCTGACTTGTTGCATATTTGAGCCGACTCACGTCGGTTGCTACGAGGTTTGAAGAAACTCGTGGGCCGCAAAGTCCGCAAGACCATTCACGAACTGGGCGGCACGATGCCGGAGAATCTGCCCGTGGCCGAGAGCATCAAGAAAGTCGAGAGCCGGGAGAAGAAGCGGTTGAAGGCCAGATAAGTTGACGGGAGAAATCAACCACGGATGAACACCGATAAACACGGATTCAAAACTCCGCGCCGAAGTCTGACGCAGGCGGAAACTGAATTGCGCTGAAGGTGCAACGGAAATTAGCCTAGGGTTGGAGCAACGCGACTACCCTAGGAAATCGCCCCACAAAATAATTCTCCCTCTCCTCGCCGAACGAGGAGAGGGCCGGGGTGAGGAGTCGAAGCAGTTGCGGCCACGATGGGCGAAGAATTAGCCCTTGACTAAACAATCTATTTTTAAGAGCTTGCCCTTAAAAATATATGGCTACTGAAGATCAAATTCTCAAGGCGGTTGCAGGCGCGACACCAAAACTTGTTCAATTGTTAACGTCACTTACACCAGAAGGGCGGCAAAGGGCGATTGCTTCGGCATTGATGGTTTTTGGGGAATCGCTGCCACAAGGAACGCGTCAAAAAGATAAGGGTGAGGACATGGATACTGACACGCCTGCAACGGGCGAAGGCATCTGCCAAAAAGCTGCGGCTTGGATGAAAAAGAACAATCTTTCACGAGAACAGTTGGAGCACGTCTTTTCGATAGACCGAAATTCCATCGACGTGATCGCGTCAAAAATGCCGCAAAAGACAGTTTCAAAACAAGTCGTGCAGGCTTACGTAATTTGTGGCGTGGCAGCTTTTCTCAAAGCTGGCGAACTCGCATTTGCAGATAAAGATGCACGAACGTTGTGCGAGAAGGTTGGAGCGTATGACCAAGCCAATCACGCCACTTACACGAAAAGGTTTGGCAACCTGATCACTGGCTCAAAAGATTCCGGCTGGAAACTTACGAATCCAGGTTTAAGCGAAGGCGTCAAAATCATAAAAGAATTAGCGCCTGAACCAACCACATAAGATCAAGATGTCCTCTGGAAATTATACAGTCGGAGTTCGTCTGCAAAAAATGGAACTCTTTGAGCAGGTATTGGTCTTGGCAAGATTTGCTCAAGCTCGTTTTCCAGATGGACAATTTACCCCCAAGCAGATCGAAGGTTTGTTTTCTTCTTTTGCACTACCTAAGCCGGCAAAGGTTTCTAACATCGTCGCAAAACTCCGCAAGGACGGACTCTTAACTCAAGGTAGCAAGTCTTCGACATGGAGAATGACGCCCTTGGGAAAACAAACTTCTTTGCAGTTTCTATCGGATTTGGATTTGGCTGCTTTTTCTGCCGAGGCCGCATTCAGTAGTTCATTTCTTGGGCAAGTTGCTCACACGGTTGTTCCGCCTGCGCTAGCGCCCCCAAGTTTGATACCCGGCCTGCAAAAGTTTTTACAGCAACACCCATTCGAGACAAATGTGTTTGGTATGACGCGCTTCCCGGAAGCAGGAGAAAGCAACAAAGATCCAGACCCAGTAAAACCAGCTTTGGAGGTTGCGAGAGAGGTTTGCCGTCTTCATGGGCTACAGTTTCACTTGGCGTCAGATCGAGCCATCAATGATGACTTGTGGACAAATGTCGCCGCACACATGTGGGCTAGCCAATACGGGATTGCCTTCTTTGAAGATCGCAGAAATCGAGGATTAAATTACAACCTGACAATCGAGGTTGGCAGCATGCTGATAACCGGAAGGCGTTGCGCGTTGCTTAAGGATTCTTCAATTCCACGCATGCCGACTGACCTTGTTGGGAAAATTTACAAGAGTGTGGACTTGGGAAAGACAAAATCCATCAGCGATGCTTTGCATTTGTGGATTCGCGACGATCTGAATTTGGGCTCGTGCCCTTCGTGTCCAAAATAACCAACCAAACATTATGAATGAAGCCATCCTTAAAGAGAGAACGAAACGGCTACTTGAAGTAAACGAGACCATAAAGAAACTCGACCCGACGATTCGACCTGCTGCTTTTGCATTGTTGCAGGATTATGTTTTGGCTGATGCGGCAGCGACAAAGGAAAGCAAAACTCCCGTAACGTCTGACAATGGTGGAGACGATGATCGCGAAGGGTTCTTTTCAAAATTTACGCACGACAAACCAGCAGACAATGCATTGCTGATTGGTGCGTATCACTACAGTCAGTTTGGTTCATCCCCATTCACAACTACTGAAATCGAATCCTTAGCCACCGAAGTTGGTGTAACAATTCCAGAAAGAACTGACATGACGTTCGCTGCGGCACAACGCGAAGGGAAGAATCTTTTTCTCCGTGCTGGCAGGGGTGCATTCCGACCGACAGTCCACGGCGAGGCGTTTTTCAAAAAAACCTACCAAGTTTCCAAGGGAAAGAACCAGAAGTCGCAGAACTCCGAATAGAGACTCCTCACCCCGGCCCTCTCCTCGTTCGGCGAGGAGAGGGAGAATTATTTTGTGGGACGTTTACCCAGGGTAGTCACCGCGTTCCAACCCTGGGCTAATTTCCGTAGCGCCTTCAGCGCATTTGAATTTGAACTCCGCGTCTCCGCGCCTCTGCGGTTCAATTCAGGGAGAATAGTTCTCCATCCCCACGCAGGAGCAGACCGGGTTGCGGTCGCCGAAGACGTTGTCCAAGCGGCTGACGTGCGGCCAATTCCAATGCGGAATGTGGAGTGCGGATTGCGGAATGGAACGGGACGCGGTCATTGACTCAGGCGTAGTTTTCCATGCCGACACAAGAGCACAGGGGATTGCGATCGCCAAACACATTATCAACCCGCGCCACATGAGGCCAAAACTTGTATTCCAAGAGTGATTTGGCCGGGAACGCCGCCGCTTCGCGCGTGTAGGGACGATTCCAATTGTCGCTGGCGATCTGGTCGGCGGTGTGTGGAGCGTTCTTGAGCAAATTGTTCTTCGCGTCGGCTGCGCCGGTTTCCACGGCGGTCATTTCCGCGTGGATGGAAATCATCGCGTCGCAGAAACGGTCGAGTTCGTATTTCGATTCGCTTTCGGTCGGTTCGACCATGAGCGTGCCGGCGACGGGCCACGAGAGCGTCGGTGCGTGAAAGCCGTAATCCATCAGCCGCTTCGCCACGTCCTCGGCGGTGACGCTGTGAAACGCGCGCAGGTCGAGAATGCATTCGTGCGCGACGAGGCCGTTGCTGCGATAGAGCGTCGGGAAATGTTTCTCGAGCCGCTTGGAAATGTAATTCGCGTTGAGGATGGCGAACTTCGTCGCTTCGGTCAGTCCGTCCGCGCCCATCATGGCGATATACATCCACGAGATGGTGAGAATGCTCGCGCTGCCCCACGGCGCGGCGGCGACGGCGC
>SCTL01000497.1 GCA_004297495.1 Verrucomicrobiota bacterium | reverse complement strand
CTCCAAAATCCGCCGGCATGAAAACAGAACGCGGCCTTGAATCCAAGACACTTTGCGACGGGTTGCGTTCGATTAGGCGAGGGTTAACTTGCAGGCATGAATGGCGTTTTGAGATGGATGCCCGGTGGTCATCGCCTGCTGGCGGTGCTGGGAGCGGTCGCATTGCTGGCCGGCTGCGCGACGACGCCGAAAATCAACTGGGCGGCGCGCGTGGGCCATTACACGTTTGATCAGGCGGTGACTGAACTGGGCCCGCCGGAAAAACAAGCGCGGCTGGACGACGGCACGATCGTGGCGGATTGGCTGACGTCGCGCGGCTATCGCACCGCCTACGTCAGCCCGGGTTATTATGGCTGGCGGCGACGCTACGGATATTACGGGCCGTATTGGGGAAGCTACTACGAGACTTATTCGCCGGATTACTTCCTCCGGCTGACCTTCGGGCCGGATGGACTGTTGCAGAGCTGGAAGAAATTCGCGCGGTAGAATTCTTCTTTTGCTCCACCGCGAGTCGTGCTTAACTCGTCGCCGTGGCCGACGTGGAATCAAACATTTGGAACCGACTGACGCGCGTGGTGGTGGTGTTGCTGGGCGTCGCCGGGGTTCTGCTGCTGGCGGTCTGCTATCTGCCGCTCATCAAAACGAACGAGCGGATGCGCAAGGAAGTGTATCGCCTCGACGCCAAGGTCGCGAAGGAGGAGGAGGTTTCCCGGCAGTTCAAGACCTCCCTCGAAGCACTGCGCAATGATCCCAAGGCGGTCGAGCGCATGGCCCGTGAAAAACTGGGTTACGCGAAGCCGGGTGAAACGGTGATTCGCTTTGAAGAACCGGCGACGACAAACTTCGTGACCCGCTAGGAAACTGCGGCCGTCCTCTTAAGCTTAATCTCCTTTTTGATCTCGCTTCGCTGCTTGTGCGCTCAGATTAAGATTAAGAACCCCGCCGCCCGCTCACACCGTCATGATTTCTTTTTCCTTGTGGACCAAGTGCTGGTCAATCTTGGCGATGTAATCGTCCGTTAGTTTCTGCAAATCCTTTTCCGCCTGTTTTTCCTGGTCCTCGCTGACGCCGCTGTCGTGGGCGTGCTTTTTGAGCAGGTCCATTGCATCGCGTCGCACGTGCCGAACGGCCACACGGCCGTCCTCGGCCATCTTCTTGAGAATCTTGGTGAACTCGACGCGCCGTTCCTGGCTGAGTTCTGGGAAGAAAATGCGGATGGTTTTGCCCTGCGTGGCGGGATTCAGGCCGAGGTTGGCTTTTTGAATCGCCTTTTCGATGTGAACAATCGTGCTGGCATCCCACGGCTGGATCGAGAGCGTGCGCGGCTCGGGCGTGGTGATGCCGGCCAGTTCGCGGATGCGCATGACCGAGCCGTAAACATCCACCATGATGTTTTCCACCAGCGCAGCCGAGGCCTTGCCGGTGCGCACCCCGGCAAATTCGTTCACGACCACCTTCTCGGTCTTCTCCATCTTCTCCTCCGCCTCCAGCAGAATGTCGTCGAGTGTCATAGTCCGCTGACGCTAACAAAACCGGAGCGCACTGTATAGAGGCAACTCGGCGCGAACGTTCAAAGCTTGTTTCGCGCGTGCGCCGGGTTCTAATCTCGCCCGCATCCGCCCATCGCTTATGAAACATCGCGCCTTCAAAATGAAACTCAAACCCGGCTACGCCGCCGAATACCAGCGCCGTCACGATGCCCTCTGGCCGGAACTCGCCACGCTGCTGCGCGAGCATGGGATTTCCGATTACTCCATCTTCCTCGACGAGGAGACGCTCACGCTGTTCGGCGTACTTAAGTTTGACGAGTCCATTTCCCGCACGGCGCTGCCGCAACACCCGGTCATGCGCCGGTGGTGGGCTTACATGGCCGACCTCATGGAGACCAACCCCGACCAATCCCCGGTCGAGGCGGAGTTGAAGCAGGTTTTTTATCTGGCATAAATCAGCACGCCGCTGGCAGGACTCGCCAGAATTTGTTCTTGCGCCAAACCGGCGTCCGATGCTGACTTGCGCCTGTTCAGCATCTTTTGGGCAAGATCACATTGGAAAACTGTCGCACATGGGCAACAAAATCGAACAAGCTTACAACCTCGCCAACGAACGGTTCGCTTCGCTGGGCGTGGATACCGACCTAGTCCTCAAACAACTCGCCAAAGTCCCGGTCTCGCTCCATTGCTGGCAGGGCGATGACGTGGGCGGCTTTGAAAACTTCGGCGGCGCGCTCACCGGCGGCATCGTGGCCACCGGCAATTATCCCGGCAAAGCCCGCACGCCCGACGAACTGCGCGCCGACGCCGCCAAGGCGCTCTCGCTGATTCCCGGCACGCACCGTTTCAATCTGCACGCGTTCTACGGCGAGTTCGGCGGGAAGAAAGTGGATCGCAACGAAATCGAGCCGAAGCATTTCAAGAACTGGATTGCTTGGGCCAAATCGCTCGGCATTGGATTGGATTTCAATCCGACGTGTTTCTCGCATCCCAAGTCCGCGAGCGGCTTCACGCTGTCCAGCGCGGATAGATCGGTCCGGCAATTCTGGATCGAACATTGTCAGGCATCGCGCGAAATTGGCGCGGCGATGGGCAAGGCGCTTGGCAAAACCGCTGTCACAAACGTCTGGATTCCCGACGGCATGAAGGACACGCCCGCCGACCGCCGCGGTCCGCGCGAACGACTTGAGGAATCACTCAACACCGTGTTCAAGAAGAAGCTGAACCCGAAGCACAATCTCGACGCCGTGGAAGGCAAGCTCTTCGGCATCGGCGCGGAGAGTTACACGGTCGGCATGCACGAGTTTTATCTCGGCTACGCCGTGAAAAATCAAAAACTCGTCTGTCTCGACGCCGGGCATTATCACCCGACCGAAAACATGGCGGACAAGATTTCCTCCGTGCTCTGTTTCGTGCCGGAGATTTTGTTGCACGTCAGCCGCGGCGTGCGTTGGGACAGCGATCACGTCGTCACGCTCACGGACGAGCTTCAGGCCATCGCGCAGGAATTGGTGCGCGGAGATTACCTGAGCCGCACGCACATCGGGCTCGATTTCTTCGATGCCAGCATCAACCGCATCGCCGCGTGGACCATCGGCACGCGCAACATGATTCGCGCGCTTTGTATCGCAATGCTTGAGCCGTACGAACTTTACATGAAACTTGAACTGGCCGGCGATTACACCTCCCGCCTCGCGCTGATGGAGGAAGCCAAGACGCTGCCCGCTGGCGCGGTCTGGGATTTTTATTGTCAGGAGCAAGGCGTACCCGTGGGCGAAGCCTGGCTCGCCGAGGTCAAAGCTTACGAAAAAGCTGTCCTGAGCAAACGTCACTGAATTTTCTTCGAACTAAAATCCCCCAAACCATCAGACTGAAATCGCATGAAACATTATCGCAATCCGTTCGTGTTCGCCTTCCTCATGGTCGCCTCCCTGTTTTTCATCTGGGGATTCTGCCATGCCATGCTCGACGTGCTGAACAAGCACTTCCAAAACATCCTGCAAGTCAGCAAGGCGCAGTCCGGGCTCGTCCAGACTTCCGTCTTCGGCGCGTATCTGCTCATGGGCTTGCCGGCGGCGTTGTTGATCCGCCGCATCGGTTACCAACGCGGCATCCTGGTGGGCCTGATGATCCTGGCGATCGGCGCGTTCCTGTTCATTCCGGCAGGATTGGTGTTCAAGTCGTTTTGGGCCTTCTGTCTGGCGTTGTTCATTCTCTCCACCGGTCTGGCGTGCATTGAAACCGCCGCGAATCCCTACGTCACGGTGCTCGGCCCGAAAGACGGCGCACCCGGGCGCCTCTCGGTGGCGCAGGCGTTCAACTCCTGTGCTTACATCATCGCGCCGACTGTGGGTGGTCTGCTCCTTTTCGGCCAGAAGGTGGAGGTTGGCAATCCCGATTTTCACTCTCTCCTCCTGCCCTACATCGTCCTCGGTTGTGTCGTGCTACTGATCTTCGGGGTCTTCTCGTTTATCAAGCTGCCCGCGATTGAAGACGGTGCCGCTGCGGACGCCGGTGATGCCACGATCTTCAAAGCTCACCTCACCCGCCAGCCGCATTTCACCATGGGCGTCTTCACCCAGTTCCTGTACATCATCGCGCAGATCGGGATCAACGCCTTCGCCGTGAACTACATCGTCGAGAACGCAATCGTCAAAGACTCGTCCGGCGCAACGACGACGGCTCCGCTCTTTGCCTGGTATCAATCCATGACGCACGCCGCGACTCCCGATGCCACGGCGGCCTACGTGATCACCTTCGCGATGATCCTGTATGCGGTCGGGCGTTTCAGCGGCGCACCGCTGTCGCGCCTCATCAAGCCCAACCTCCTGCTCGCGCTCTACGGCATCGCCAATTCCGTCGTCATCCTGCTGGCGATCGCCGACATCAAACTGGTGTCGTGGATGATTCTGCCGCTTTGCTGGCTGTTCATGTCCATCATGTTCCCGTTCATCTTCGCGATGAGCGTGCGCAACCTCGGCGTGCAGACCAAGATCGCCGCTTCGTTCCACGTGATCGCCGTCGGCGCCGCCGGCTCGATCGCCGCGGTCCTGATGGGCTGGCTGTGGGATCGCTACCACAGTGTCGGCATCTCGTTCACCTTGCCGTTGATCGGCTTCATCGCGACGACGATCTACGGCTTCGCCTATCCGCGCCTGCTGGATAAATCCGCGCAGGCCGCGTGACGGACGCAGAGGCAACGGAGCCACCGCGGTTGGCGGTCAAATTGATGAAGCATGACATCGCTGCTTCGACTCTCCGCCATCACGAAATCCTTCAGCGCGGTGCGCGCGTTGAAGGGCGTGTCGTTTGATTTGCGGGCGGGCGAAGTTCACGCGCTGCTCGGCGAAAATGGCGCGGGCAAATCCACGCTCATCAAAGTCATCACCGGCGCGCACCAACCCGATGGCGGCACGATTGAAGTCAGCGGCGAACGTGTCGCGCAGCTCACACCCGCCTCCGCCCACAAACTCGGCACCGCCTGCATTTACCAGCAACCGGCGCTATTCCCTGATCTGACGGTCGCTGAGAACATTGCGCTGCGACTGGAACCCGCGACGGCGATTCGCAAAGTCAATTGGCTGGCTCGGCGAAACCGCGCGATGGAATTGCTTCAGCGCATCGGGGCGGAAATCTCACCGGATGCGGAGGTGCGTTCGCTCTCGATGCCAGAGCAACAACTCGTGGAAATCGCCTGCGCCATCGGTGCCGGCGCGCGTATCGTCATCATGGACGAGCCGACTGCTTCGCTCACGCAGAAGGAAGTCGAATTGCTCTTCGCCATCGTACGC
>SCTL01000496.1 GCA_004297495.1 Verrucomicrobiota bacterium | reverse complement strand
CGGTGTTTTTGCCTTTGGCGTGGCGATGGGGTTGGCCTACTGGCGATGGCGACAGCTTTGGCCGCTAATCGTCGCACACTCATTGGCGGATGCGCTCGTTCATTTGTATGCTAGCTATCGTGCGGCCTAACCAGAGCGCTGCATCTAACCGTCGCCCCGCTGGGCAGTCGAACGGTTCGGATAATTTGTCAGCGACTGTTGCAACCGACCGGGCGTTTCCGGCGGCGGTCGCTGAGCTTGGTCGTTCGGCAGTGGCAAGCTCCGGGTTGACACCAACTCCATCAAATTGGAAACCGTCGAGTAGAACGCCATGAAACCATTCGCACATCCTATTGGGCTGGCCGCAACCCTGAAAATCGTCGCCATTGGGTGGATTTTGAGCTGTTTCTTCTGCTTCATTCCCGATGGCTGGATGAATGTATTTCTAGGCTGGTTTGGTGCGGAGCCGATGCCTCACGCGATATTCATGCGTTACTGCCTGTGGGGCGGCGGGCTCATCATTGGCGGAGTCGGCGTAGTGATTTGGGTCACGGCGACCGACGTGGTCCGGTTCAGGCCGATTGTCATTGCGATTACCGCGCTTCATCTGATCGCCGCGCCGGTGTTTTACTTGATGGACGTCATCGTCGGGATGCCGTTGCGATGGCAGGTGATGGATATCAGTTGTTTCCTAGCTGGCGGCGGCTTTCTGCTGGCGTTCTGGCTATGGCCCGCAAAGGCGTCGCCGAGTGCAGGCGGCGCCAATAAATGAAGGCACGTGCTCAACTGTGGTTTGCTTTGGCGGCGATCATCAGCCTTGGTGCAGGGGCTGTGCTTTCACACGTGATCGAGCCGGGCGTTCGCGTCGAAAAAATAATGCTGACGACAAACATACCCGCGCTGCGAATTTTCCCCGCGACGCCGGGTCCGCATCCAAAGGCGTTGCTCGCTCATGGAGGCGGCGGCTCAAAAGAAATGCTCTTTCGTTTCGGGGAAGCATTCGCAGCCGCTGGTTTTGACTGCTATTCGGTGGATCAAGCGGGACAAGGAGAATCGCCGCAGCCCTTTTCCATCACAAATCTCCTGCTTAACATTCAGGAGAGCGACCGGGCACTTGGAGGAGTGGACGTCTTCATCGGCCATTCGCTGGGCGGTGGCGCTGGCGCTTGGAGCGTGCGTGAATTCGGCTTTCGGCCAAAGCTTTTTATTGCGCTCGAATCCGACATCCACGTGGGCGAGCACGGGCCGCCGCTCCTCGTTTTGATGGCTCGATTCGGCGAATTTAGGCCGATGATCGAGACCTGGTTAAAAGCCCAAACCAATGCGCAGGTCGTCGTTGCGCCCTGGACCGAACACATCTTCGCCGCCTACGCTCCGACACTCGTGAATGCCGGTGTGAAAGCGGCGTGCGCTGCTTTTGGCAAACCAGTCCCCGCTGCTCCGACGGCGTGGCGGTGGAGATTGCTCGGTCTGCTGCTGGGAATCACGGGCGCCTTGGGCTTAATGTTCTGCCTCCCTGAAGTTCATCCCCGTCTCGCACGGATTCGCAGGTTTGTTGTTCCCGGTGTTCTGCTGCTCGCGCTCGCCCTGACCCTGTGGCCGTGGGTGGGCGTAAGCCCGCAACTGCGTCGCATCCCCGCGCACCTTCTTGTCCTGGGCGTTGTATGGCTGGCGCTGATCGGCGCCCGCAGGCTGCGGATGCCTCGATGGAGCCTGCCGGTGCTTACTACGATCCTGGCGCTTTGCTGCTTCGCTCTTTGGTGGTGGACAGGTATTTTTTTCTTTGGGCTTCTATTTGCCACCCTGGCGATTAGCACCCTCTTGTTGTTGCCGACCGCCACGCTCGGCAACAAC
>SCTL01000495.1 GCA_004297495.1 Verrucomicrobiota bacterium | reverse complement strand
CGCAGGCCGGGTGAGGGGCCGCCTGGTCGCAAGTTTTCGCTTTGGACAATTCCACTTGAAGGAAAACCTGTTTGACTCCGCATGAACTGGGACGCGATTGACTGGAGCTCGCTCGAACGCTTGCGCGCCGCGTTTCTCAGCGGCACGGCGGGCGTGAACGATTACTGGCAGAGCGAATCCGACCTCGCGAGCTACGACGCCACGTTCGCCCAGCGCATCGGCTGGAAATGGGACTACGTGCTCGCAGAATTGCAGCGTCGCGGCTGGACACCGCCCACCGGCGAACGGCTCGACTGGGGTTGCGGCAGCGGCGTGGCGGGCCGGGCGTTTCTGGATTTCTTTCCAGCGGAAGCTGGGGCCAGCGTGTGGCTCTTTGATCGTTCCTCCGTTGCCACCCAATTCGCCGCTCGTCGCGCGCGCGAAAAATATCCGAATCTGCGGGTGAACATCGGCCTCTCGGAAAATCCGTCGGTGCTGCTCATCAGCCACGTCCTCACCGAGCTTTCGCCGGAACAGACCGAGGCGCTGGCGAATTTCGCCGCGCAAGCCACGACGGTCTTGTGGGTCGAACCCGGGACTTATGAGGCCAGTCTCACGTTGATCGCCATTCGCGAGCGGCTGCGCGGGCGGTTCAACGTCGTCGCGCCCTGCACGCATCAGGCGCGCTGCGGCATTCTGTCGCCGGAAAACGAGCGGCACTGGTGTCATCACTTCGCCGCGCCGCCGGCGGAAATTTTTCAGGACGGCAACTGGTCGCGCTTCGCGAATCTGACCGGCATTGATCTGCGCGATCTGCCGCTGAGTTTTTTGGTTCTGGATAAACGCCCCGTTCCGCCGATGCCCGCCGGCGCGACGCGGGTCATCGGTCATCCCCGGATTTACAAAGCCTACGCGCGGCTGCTCGGCTGTGATGAATCCGGCGTCCGCGATTGCCGGCTGACGCAGCGCGCACTGCCGGGGGAATTCAAGCGGCTGAAGAAGGGTGATGGCGATCCCTTGCAACTCTGGCAGCGCGACGGTGATGAAATCCTGAATGTCGCGCCCCTTGAATGAAGCGATTGAATTGCGCGATGCTTGAAAACCGGCAACATTACTTTTGTTGAGAGATGAACAACGTGACGATGACTGACACGATTTCAGAGAGTTCGCCCATGAGTGTCGTGCTGGAAAATTTTCCGGGCGCGCAGCGGGCGTTGTTCCGCCGTTACCACATCGGCGGATGCAGCAGTTGCGGTTTCCGGCCTGATGAAACGCTGGCGCAGGTTTGCGAGCGCAACGGCAACCTGGACGTGGCGGAAGTGCTGGCGCACATCCGGTCCAGTCACGAGCAGGATGCGAAGATTCTCATCGAGCCGAAGGAACTGGCCGAGTGGCGGAAGCGGGACGCGAATCTGCGGCTCGTGGACGTGCGGTCGCGCGAAGAATTTGAGGCGGTCAATATCGCCGGCTCGCAATTGCTTTCGCAGGACGTGATGCGGCAGATCATGGCCGACGGCTCGAACACGCGACCGCTGGTGATCGTGGATCATCAGGGCAAGAGCGCGCTGGATGCGGCGGCGTATTTCCTGGGGCACGGCTTGCAGAACGTGCGCTGCTTGCGCGGCGGCATTGATGCGTGGGCAAAAGAAGTCGAGCCGACGATGCGGCGTTACACTTTGGGTTGAACCGGCGGGGAAAAATCGCTTGTGTGGTGCGGAGCCATCCGCGTACTTTCACGCCCTGTGCAATATGATCAGAAGATCGCTTTGAAAGCGGGTGGGTGGTGGGCGGGATTTGCGGCGATCATCGTGTTCGGCGCGCTTTGCTTTCGCCTCGGGTATCTGCCGTTGTTGCAGCCGGACGAGGGACGCAACGCCGAGGTCGCCCGCGAAATGAAAGTGTCCGGCGACTGGATTTCCCCGACCTACAACGGCGTGACGTATCTGGACAAACCCGCGTTCTATTTCAAGGCCGTCGCGCTTTCCCTCGCTTGCTTTGGCGACTCCGAAACGGCGGCGAGGATTCCCTCCGTGCTTTTTGGTTTGGCGATGCTGGGCGCGGTCTTTGTGTTTTGCCGCCGCGTTTACGGCACGCGCGTCGCGTGGCTGGCGGTCATCGTGGTGGCGAGCACACCGCTGTATCTGGCGAATTCGCGCATCGTGATTTTTGACATCGCCCTGGCCTGCTTCACCAGCGGCGCGCTCCTCTGCGGTTTTCTGGCGGAACGGGAAGAGAACACAACGCAACATTCCCGATGGTGGTACGTGTTGGGTTCGGCTTTGACCGGGTTTGCGACTTTGGTCAAGGGGCCGGTGGGATTTTTGATTCCGGTGCTGGTGCTGGTCGTTTTCAATCTCGTCCAGAAACGGAAGGGCTTTCTCAAGCGCTTGTTCGCTCCGTTGAACTTCGTCGTTTTTTTTGGCGTCACGCTGCCCTGGTTCATCAGCCTGTGCCGGGCGCATCCGGATTTTCTCTACTACGGGCTGGTGGAGGAGTCGTTTCATCGTTTTACGACGCCAAAGTTCCATCGCCACGAACCGTTTTATTTTTATTTCCTCATCGTCGCCGCCACGTTTTTCCCGTGGAGCCTGATGTTGCCGGAGGCGGTCTGGCGAACATGGAAGCGACGCTGGGCGGCGACGCCGGCGGACAAATTCTGCGTGGCTTGGGCGAGCGTCGTGGTGATTTTTTTCTCATTCAGCCAGTCGAAACTGCCGGGCTACATCCTTAGCGCAACGGTCCCGTGCGGCATTCTCGTGGCCCGGTTGTTCGAAGCCGCGTGGGCCAACCCAACCGGGAAGGCCGCGCAATTCTTAAAGCGCGGCACGGCCTTCTTTGGAACTTTTTGCCTGCTGCTGGTAGTGGCAGTGCTGGTGGCCTGGTGGTCCGGCATCACGAAGCCGGAAGCGCTGACCCGGCCATTGCGGCTTCCGCTCGCGGATGCGACGCGGCTGGTCCAAAGCGCATTGCCGATGGTGCTGCTGGTCGCCGCCGCGGGCGCGCTCGCGCTGGTGGCGCGTTTCCGTTCCAACCTTCGATACGCCTTCGTTTGTCTCGCGCTGTTTCCCGTGCTGCTGATTCACGCGGGCACCAAGCCGCTGGACGTGGTCTTCAACGCCAAGTCCGCGCGGCAACTGACCCGCCAATTGCCCGCGTTGTCGCCCGGAACTCAACTGGCCTTTTTCCACTGCTACCCCTGTGGCCTGCCGTTTTATCTCGGTCGCACGGCCACTCTGGTGACGGATGACGGCGCGGAACTGACGAGCAATTACGTGCTCTACAATCTGAAAAGCGGCCAGCCGTGGGCGCAAACGCTCGTGCCGGGCGCGAACTTTGACCAGTGGCTCGCCGCGCGCAAATCCGCCGTGTATCTGCTGGCGGAAAAGCGCCGCCGCGACCGGCTCGATCAACTGGCGGTGGAACTTGGAATCACCGTGCAAGAACTCAATGCCCAATACGTCGGCGTCCTCCTGCCCGCCCTCGCGGCGGCTGACGTGACGGCGTCTTCGGCGCACTGAACTGACTTGGCGACGGTGCCCAGCCCGAATTGCTTTTTCGTTTCCCGTCGGCGAGCATGACGCATGGATCAAGACCTTCAACAACGGATTCAACAGGCGCTGGCGAATCCGCAGAACATGGGCGAACTGGCCGACGCGGATGCCATCGGCACGGTGGGCAATTCCGATTGCGGCGAGATGTTGCGCATGTGGGTGAAGTTCAAACAGCAGGACGGGAAGAAGGTGATTGATCGCGCCACGTTCCAATCGTTCGGCTGCGAGACGGCTATTGCCGTGGCGAGTCTGGCGACGGAATTGATCCGCGGCAAGACGGCGGAGGAAGCGCTCGCGCTCAAGCCGGAGGAACTGGCCGGCGAACTCGGCCCGCTGCCGCCGATGAAAATCCACTGCTCCCAACTCGTCGAAGGCGCGCTGCGTTCGGCGTTGAGTCCGCAGGCGGAGATTTGCGCGAAACCGACCGAGCCGGCGAAGTCGAGTGATTCAAAAGCCGCGCCGACATTGCTGGACAGTTTTTCCAAGCCGCAATCCGGCGGCGTGAAAATCCAGTTTCTCGATCCGTCGAGCGAGGCTTAGAACAGATTGTTCACCAGGATGCCCATGACACTGAGCGGGCCTTGGTCTTCGAGTCCTTCCGTCGCCTTGTCCACCTTCTGCAACGTGAGCTTGGCGTTCCGGTAGAATTCCTGGTCGTTGACGAGTTTGCCCACGGTGCCTTGGCCGTTGTTGATCTTCTGGAGGATTTCCTTGAGGTTCGTCATTGAGGCGGTGGTCTCGCGATAGAGCGTCTCGTCCTTGACCAGTTTGCCGAGCGAACCTTCGCCCGCGTTCACGCCGTCAATCACTTTGCGCGCGTCGGCCAGCGTGAGTTTGATTTCGTCCGTGGTGAATTGAAGGTTCGAAACCGTGGTGAGCGCGGTGGAATAGAGCGCGTCGTCGTAAATCAATTTGCCAACGGTGCCTTTGCCTTCGGCGATTTGCGCGGACATGGAGCGGATGTTGGCAATGGTGGCGGTGAGCGGGCCGCTGTTTTGCTTCAGAAAATCGGTGAAGGGCCCGAGGATGTTGTCAATCTTGTCGCCGCTGAAACTCTTGGTGAGGTTTTCCACGCCGGACGCCACGTTGTCGAGTTTGGCCATGATGGCGTTGAGATCGGGTTGCTCGGCGGTGGCGAGGATGGTGTCGGGCGCGGCGTTGGGCGCGCCCGGCGAGCCGAAGTCCACGTTGACGTAGTTCTGGCCCATCAAACCCGTGAAGCGCACGCTGGCCACGCTGTCGGTGCGGATGCGTTTCTTGAGCGCGTCTTCGCTCACGGTCATGGAGATTTTCACCTTGTTGTCCGTGAGCGCGATGTCCTTCACGCGCCCGATTTCAACGCCGGCCATTTTCACGCGGTCGCCGACCTTGAGGTCCTGCGCGGTGTTGAAGAGGGCGTGGACTTGATACTGCTTTTTGAAAACAGAGACGCCGCCCAGCGTTTCGATGATGAGCACGGAGGCGAGGACGATGAGGGCCACAAAGAGGCCGAGGCGGGTTTCGAGGGTGTTTTTCATGGCAAGGTCGCGGGTTAAAGTTTGAAATCGGCGGTCAGGAATTTTTTGATGGTTGGGTCTTCGCTGCGGCGCACTTCGTCGGGCGTGCCGATGGCGAGGATGCGGCCTTCGTTGATGACGGCGATGCGGTCGGCGATGCCGAAGGCCAGTTCGCGGTCGTGCGAGACGACGAGCGAGGTCACGTGAATGCGTTCCTGGAGCTTGAGGATTTCCTTGCCGATGACGGCGGCGGAAAGCGGGTCCAGTTCGCTGGTCGGCTCATCGTATAAAATCATCTGCGGTTCGATGACGAGCGCGCGGGCGATGGCGGCGCGCTTTTTCATGCCGCCGGAAAGTTCGTTGGGCATTTTGGCTTCGGTGTCTTTCAGGCCGACGACTTCGAGTTTTTCCGCGACGATGCGGCGGATTTCCTCGGGCGACTTGAGTTGATGCTCGGTGAGATAAAGCCCGACATTTTCACCGACGGTGAGCGAATTCAACAAGGCGCCGGACTGGAACACGAGCGCCATGCGGTATTTGTCGAGCACTTCGCCGCCGTGAACGGATTCGCCATTGATCAGGATTTCCCCGGCATCCGGATCTTCCAAGCCGATGATATGCCGGAGCAGCACGCTTTTCCCGCTGCCGCTCGGGCCCATGATGACGAAGATTTCGCCGGGCTTGACCTCGAAGTCCAGCCCGCGGAGAACTTCGTGTCCGCCGAGGCTGCGGCGCAGACCACGCACTTGCACGCTCACGCCGCCCGAGTTGGTTTGGAGATTCGTGGTCATTTCAGGAGCACGCGGGTGAGGAAATAATCGGCGATCACGACGAGGACGATGGAGTTGACGACAGCCTTGGTGACGGAGCGACCGATGCCACGCGGACCGCCCAGAGTCGCCAGGCCTTGTTGACAGGAAACCACGCCAACGATGAGGGCGAAGAAAAAGCTTTTCACCACGCCGTGAGCCACGTCCTGAAAATCCACCACCTCGCGCAGACTGGCGAAGAAGGGTTGCATGCCGACGTCAATCTGGTGGTTCGCCGCCGCGACCACCGCGCCGCCAAGCCAGCCGACGAGATCGGAAAAAATCACGAGCATCGGCAGCGCAATGGCGATGGCGACCAGGCGCGGCAGCACGAGGTAATGCACGGGATTGATATTCATGGTGCGCAGGGCGTCAATTTCCTGATAGACGCGCATGGAGCCGATTTCCGCCGCCATGGCCGAACCGATGCGGCCGGCAATGAGGATGCCCATCATGATGGGCGCGAGTTCGCGGCAGTGCGAGTAGCCCACAATACCACCCAAGTAATTGACCAGCGCGCGCTCGGCCATGAACGGGCCGGTCTGCAAGGCGAGCACGCCGCCGATGAAAAAGGAAAGCACGCAGACCATCAGCAGGCTGGCGTTGCCGATCTCGAAGAATTGCTCGAAGACTTTCTGTCGCTGCCGCCAGGTGAGCGGCAACGCGCGCAGCGTGCGCCAGAAGAGCATCGCCATTTCGCCGAGGTTTTGAAACATAGCTGGGTTTGTCCGGGTCGCTGCGTCGCTTACCGCGCGGTCTTATCCGCGTCCGCCGGCGGCTGCGGTTTGGTTTTGGTTGCGCCAAGCGGAAGGTAGAACAGTTTTACGTTCCCGCCAGTCGCGCCGGATTGATACTGGAAAAGGCCGAAAAGGAGCGAGCACTTTTTGTCCACACCCGCGCGCTCGTGACGGTAGAGATTCCAGAGCAAGGACTGGCTCGCGGCATGGGTCGTCGGGTTGTGTTCCGAACGCCAGAGTGACCAGATGGGGGAATAGTCGCGCGCGATGCTTTTGCTGGCGGGCAGAATCGGTTCAAGCGGCGCGAGAATTTGCAGCCGGGAGTTGCCGTTGAAATCCGTCTGATGCGTGTAAAGAGGCCAGAAGTCAGAACGATGTTTGGCCTTGCCGGTCTCGGTGTTTTTCTCGTTCACGTGCGAGTAGAGGAAGAGCAGGATGCGCGTGCGGTCGCGGTCGAGCGCGCCGGAGTGAAGGCGGTTGTACTTGTAAAGCGGCCAAAGATAAAAATCGCTTTCGACGGTGTCGTTGTGCGCCTGGCTGAACAGCGGCCAGATGCGCCGGGCGGTCTTGCCTTCGCCGTGCGCAAACACGACCAACGGCCAGAGTGCGTCCACTTCGTGATATTTCTTTTCGCGATCGTCGGTGATGATGACACCGAAAGGCCAGCCGTAGCTGGTGGAATCGCGTCGCGGCGAGCGCATCTGGCTGTAAAGCGGCAGGAGCGTCCACTGCTTCTCGATGTTCGTTGAACCGATGCCGCGGGTTTCATCAAAATAAAAAGGCCAGAGCACGAAACGCTTTTCGTGGCCTGGAATGGTTTCCGCATCGCCCCAAGAGTTGGTCTTTGTCGTAACCACTTTCAACTCGTGCCCGGTCACCGGCCAGAATTGCCAGCCGCGGAGACCATCGCCATAGCGCAGGTGGAAGAACGGATAGACGTAGTTGTAGGTCGTGACTTCGCCGCTGCGTGGCGTGAACCAGGAACTGGCGATTCCCAACGGCGGGCTGGCTTCGCCATTGGTGTTGATGGTCGCGTAGCGCGTGGTCTTCACGTAAAGCGGCCAGAGAACAAAATCTATTTCACTGCGGAAAAGTCGCCGCTGAAGGTGGCCGTAAATCGGAAACAGCGCGTGATAGGTTTGCTTAGGATCATCGGAGAGTTGCTGAAAATAAAACGGAAACAAAGTGAACTGCCGATTTTTGTGGGCGCTCTGATCCGCGCTGCCATCGAAACTCAACAACTGAAACAGTTGCCAGCGCCATTCCGTGCCGTCGCGGTCGTAGGTCAGGAGCGGATACGCAAAATCAATTTCCGTCCGCGACAAATCCGGCGCTTCAAACTTGGAAAAGAGCGGCGGCAGCGCGAGCGTGTTGCCCCATTCGGTCGTCTGCCGATAGTAAAGCGGCCCGACCGCCTCGGTGCGTTGCCCGGACTCAAGCGTGAGCGAGAATTGGCTGAAGGCTGGTCCAAAAACTTCACCCGCGTGTGCCGCTGCCGGAAGCAGCGTGGCCAGAACGAGCACGAGCAACCGACCCATCGCGCGAATCGGCGTTAAAATTCCTTCAAACCGGAGCATGAAAAAGTGAGTGACGGGGTTTCGAGCCGTGTCTGGCGTTAACGATTTCGACTTTCGGAGAAAACGCAAAAAACGGGCCGGGTACATTCAGATTGACTTTGAAACTCGCAGATTTATAGTTCATCACAATTGAGGTTTTACCTCTCTTTTGAGGTTGTTACCTCGGTTCCTCCCGACCCAGTGTCGTTTGTGCATTGACGACACTGGGTTGATTTTTTTCCGGGTTCAACTTTGTTCGCATTCTCATTCTCAAAATCGCGGGCAACACCGTCAGCCCCGCAATCATGCAGGTCGCCACGCCTGTGGCCATCACGTAGCCGAGGCTTTCAATGCCGCGATGCTTCGCCAGCGCCAGACTTCCGAAACCGGCGACCGTCGTCAAACCGGAAACCAACACCGCTTTGCCCGTGCTCTTGCCCAGAATACTTGGGGTTTGTTCCTCCGCAAATCGGTTTAGTATGTGAATGCCGTTGGTCACGCCAATCCCGATCACCAGCGGCAGCGTCATGATGTTCGCCGGATTGAACGGGATGCCGAAGTAACCCATGATCCCGGCCAGCCAGATCGAACCCACCGCGACCGGCAAGAGCGCAAGTCCCACCGACACAACGCTGCGAAAGTGGAAGAACACCAGCAACGCAATGGCGAGCAGCGAATAGAGCGCCGCCTCCTCGTAGCTTTTTTTCAACAGCGAAGTGTATTCCAGCAATTGCACGGGCGTGCCGGTGATGATCGGGTAATTGGTTTCCTTCGGATCCAGCGCCTGGCGTAACTCGTGGACGAATTTCTGTTGATGCTCGCGTTGCCAGACGTTCTCGCGCGGGTACACCTGCACCAAGTGCTTCCCGGTGACGCCGACAAACCGATGACGCAGCGCCATTGGCAAATCCTCGATCCGCAAACCGCCGCGATCATCCTGACTGCGCAACGCCTCGAACGTCTCGCGCAAATCGTTGAACAACGCCCGTTGAAATGCGCCAAGCGTCTGGGCGTGCGCTTCCCGCTGGGCCGGACTGCCGCGCAGCATTTCGATGCGCAGAGTGTTCATGCTCTCCCGGAAACTGCCGAATTGCCGCGCCAGGTCGGCATCTTCCGCCTGCACCGCGTCGCGCGCGAGACCGAGATAACCGCCCGTCGAGTAGAGCGTGCGGCTCAGTTCATCCAGGTTCACATCGGCCGGGTCTGGCTCGAGAAACTGTAGCGGCGCCAACTCGGCTTTGATCTCGCCAATCAATTTCAGTTTCTCGACCGGATTTTCCAGCAGGTAACTGGCAATGGAATCCACGTCCGCCACCACCGGGAGTTGTTTGATGCGCGCCGCGAGCTTCGCCGCCTCGTCCGCGGTATTCACGTACACGGCGGCGAACAACACCGAGCGCCCCGCTGCGTTGGTGGCCGCTTCGTTGAGCGTGTTGGTGCTGGCGTAAATCAGTTTTTCCTCGAACACCACCGCCGGCAGACCGGCGCTCTGCATGTTCAGCAGGTTGTAATCAAAGAAAATCTTCCGCAGTTGCGTGGCGCTGAGCAGACACAAAACCGCAGTGACGGCGATGACCGTGCGCGGACGATTCAGCCAGAATTTTTCAATCCGCTCGCGATAATCCGCCTTGTCGTGCGGCTTGGGTTCGACGCTCGCAGACCGTCCGCGCAGAATCAGCACCGGCAACAGCGTCAGCATCGGCACGAGGCAGATCAACATGCCGCCGCCGCAGATGATGCCCATTTCCTGGATGCCTTTGAAATCGGTGAACCACATCGCAAAGAACGCGCCCGCCGTCGTGAACGCGCCGGTGAAAATTCCCTGCCCGGTCAGCACCATCGCCGTGCGCATCGCCTCTTCGGCTGACCGACCGCGCCGCAACTCCTCCTCGTAGCGCGCGATCAAGTGCACGCCAAAATCAATCGCGATGCCCACCAGAATCGGCGCGAACGTGATCGTCAGAATGTTGAGATGCCCGATGGCCAGGGTGGTGAACGCCATCGTGTAGGCCATGCCCACGATCAAACAAAAGTCCGCCTTGATCCGCCGGCTGATTCTGCCGTAGCCAAAGATGATGATCACAAACACCAACGCGAACGACACAACCGTCGCCAGCGCCGTGTCGCGTTCGGATTGTCGCATTTCATCAATTTCGAGGACTGGTTCGCCGGTCAGGCCCACGTTCAATCCCGGCACTTCGCGCCGCGTTTCCTCCACGAGTTCCCGCAAACGCTCCACCGTCTCGGCGTTTTGCTCCGAGGTCGGCGCTTGCACGGTGACCAGATACATCGTGCCGTTGCCGAAGGTGATGTAGATTTCCCGCTCGGCTTCCTCGCCGGCGTTGAACAGCGCCATCACGCCCGGCGACGGCGGCGCACCGGGCCGCTTCAGACTCGCGGTCGCCTGCTGCACAATGCGCTCCAGCGCCGGGAGCGATTTCGCGAGCGATTCGTTTTGCGCGTTCTGCTCCTGCTTGGCGGTGCGGAACTGCGTGTTGATCATGTCGAAGAGCGAAACCAGGTTCGTCGTCTTCGTGAACTGCTGCACGAACGGCTCGAAGTCATGCAACGTCCGCTTCAATTCCTTCAAGTCGTTCTCGGGAACGAACAACAGCGCCTTCGACCCGAGCATTTTCAAATCGCCCTTGTAGAAAACGTCGCGGAAATAATTCGTCTCAGCCTCCAATTTCCGCCCGAGCCGCTCGACGAACTGCCGGTTCTTCTCGCCGTTCTCGCTTTCCACCACCACCACCAGATCGTCCTGCGTCGGAAATTCCTTTTTGAACTTCAGAAAGTTCTGATGATACTTCTTCTTACCGCCCACGAGATCATTGCGGCTCGTGTCAATCTCCAGGTATTTGACCGTGTAGCCGACGCAGACGGCGAACAGCGCGAGTTGCGGGTAAAGAAACCAGTTCGGACGGCGGACGACTGTGTCCACCAGCCGCGTCAACAACCGGCCAAAGAAACTTTCTGAACTTAACAGCTTCATGCGGCGGCAGCCTGCGCCCGTCCTTGATGCGCCGGGCGCAATTCAGAAAAGGAAGCACTCCACACCCAACCTTCAACCTCACGCGCCCAAAGCTCGCGCGCAGTCAGCTCATGGGAGGTTGGAGGTTGAATGTTGGAGGTTGAATGTTCCCAAAAAAAGTTCATCACAAGGAATTCATCGGCTCGACCGACACCGCCGTGCCGTAGCACAAAACTTCCGTGATGCTGTGCCCGATCTCGGTCGCGTCATACCGCACGCCGATGACCGCGTTCGCGCCGAGTTCACCGGCGTGGGTGAGCATCTGATTGAACGCGTCGCCCCGCGCGCGCTCGCACAGTTCGGTGTAAATCGAGATGTTGCCGCCGAACAGACTCTGCAACTGCGCCCCGAAGTTGCCGATCACCGAGCGCGAACGCACCACGATGCCCCGCACCACGCCGTGGTTTCTGACCACGCGATAGCCGGGAAGTTCAAAGGTCGTCGTCGTTAGCGGATGGGTTTCGCTCATACGCGGAGAGCGATTCAACACCATGCGCCGGGCACAACAAAGGGAAATCTTCGCGCCGCGCCGAGGCCGCGATTTCGCTTGTGAGAAACATCGAACATTGTAGCGTGCGCGGCATCTAATCTTCGTTCCCGTCTCATTGGAATATGAAAACGATTTCAATCGCTCTCGCCCTCTCGCTCGTCGTCGGCGCGCTCGCTTTTTGGGCCGGGCGCGGCAGCGTCAAATCCTCCGGTCAAGATTCCGCGTCCTCTGTCGCGACTGCGACGACTGAATCCGCGTCCACGCCATCAAGTTTCGCACCGCGCAAGCGCAGCAGTTCAAGCGACAAGGCCGGCGCGGCGAAAGACCCCGCCGCCGAACTGGAAAACGTGATTCAATCCATGATGTCCGGCTCGGCGAAGCAAAGCCGCGAATGGTATCGCTGGATTGAGGCGATGCCGGCAAGCGAAGCGCAACATCTCCTCGCGCTCGTGGAAAAAATCCCCACGCTGAACCAGCGCAACCAGCTTCGCGCCAGTCTGCTTTCGCGCTGGGCGGAGATTGACCCGCAAGCCGCGCTGGCCTACGCGCAGAAATTGCCGAACGGCCAGGCGCGCGACTGGGCCACCGCCTCCGTGCTCGGCGGCTGGGCGCGCAACGATCCGGACGGCGCGATGGCGTGGGCGACGAAACTTCCGCAGGGCCGCCTGCGACGACAGGCGATGGATGCGGTGTCGCAACAACTCGCGGAAAAAAGTCCAGCCGCGGCGTTTGACATGTTTCGCGCGAACGGTTCGGATCGTAATCGCTACAGCGGCGCGTTGTATTCCATCTTCAACAGTTGGGCCGAGACCGATCCCGCGACCGCCGTGACCAAAGCGGGCGAACTCGGTTCCGTTCAGCAGCGTTCGCAGGCGTATCAAGCCATCGCCACGCGCTGGATGCAGAAAGACCCGCAGGCCGCGATGACCTGGATCACTTCCCTGCCCGACGGCAACAACAAGCAAAACGTTTTGCGCAGCGCCATCTCCGGCTGGGCGGAGACTGATCCCAAAGCCGCCGCCGATTACGCGCTCAATCTCCCGGCGGGCCGCACGCGCAACGACGTCATCGGCTCGGTCGCCGGTTCGATGGCGAACACCGACGTGAGCGCGGCGGTGGCGTGGATTCAACAATTGCCCGACAAACAATCGCAACAACGCGCGTATCAGAGCATCAGTTATCAATGGGCGCAGAACGATCCCGAGGCGGCGATGCGGTTCGCCAACGACATGCCCGGTGGCAGCACCAAGAACAGTTTCATCAGCAGCGTCATCGGTCAGTGGGCGCAGAACGACGCCGACGCCGCGCTGAAATACGTGCAAACTCTCCCGAACACCGGCGACCGCGCGCGCACGTTGCAGAACATCGTCTCCTCGCTCTCGTATCAAGACCCGAAGACGGCGGCGAGTTTCCTTGCGTTGCTCCCCGCCGGGCCGGCGCAGAATCAGGCGATCAGCCAGCTCGTCAACGGCTTTGCGAACTACGACGTAACCGAGGCGTTGAACTGGCTCGGCACGATGCCCGAGGGCAGCGCCAAACGGAACGCGTTGCAAAATCTTTCCTGGCGGCTCGCCGACGCCGATCCGAAAGCCGCCGTGAAATTCGCCGACACGATGCAGCCCGGGCAGGGCAAAAATGAATTCATCGCCAACCTCGCGTCGTCGTGGGCAAATTACGATCTCGATGGCGCGATTGGTTACGTGAAGAATATTCCCGATGGCCAGTTGCAGCAAAACGCGCTCAGCCGCATCAGCTATCAATGGGCGCAGACCGATCCGAAAGGCGCGCTCGAATACGCCTCGACGATGAAGGAAGGCGACGGCCAGAATAATTTCCTCAACAACGTCGCGAGTTCCATGGCGCAATCCGACTCGGAGAACGCCATCAATTGGATGAACCGCATGCCCGAGGGCCAGGGCAAAAATAGTTTCATTGCCGGACTCAGCCGCGGGCTGGCGCAGGAATCACCGCAGGCGGCGGCGGATTTCGTCTCCAAACTTCCGGCGGGCGACGCGCAGGATAGCGCGGCGCTTTCCGTGCTTGGCACGTGGTCTTACAACGACCCGGCGGGCGCAGCGGCGTGGGTGGACCGTTTCCCCGACGGCAAGCTGCGCGACAACGCCACGCAGAATCTCATCAACAACTGGGCGCGCAACGACCCGAACGGCGCGGGCGAATGGCTGGCCAAACAACCCGACGGCAAGGGCCGCGACCGCGCCATCTCATCCTACGTGAACACGCTGACTTGGGAATCGCCGGAGACGGCGGCACCGTGGGTCTCGCTGATGAAGGATGAGAACCAGCGCTACAGCTCGGCCATGAACATCATCAACAGTTGGCAACGCTACGACCGCGACGCCACGGCGAAATGGGTGGCCGGCCTGGACTTCAACGAGCAGAAGAAGACTCAACTGCTCAACATGGTGAAGCGGAACTAGGACGGCCAGCCGCCCGCGGGAGTGCCGGGTTGGACGCAGCCATCAGGTGAACATCATCACGAAAAAGGTGACGACGCACAGGATGATCACCAGCGCAGCGAACACGATGAACGTCCCCAGCACCCCGCGCTGCCAACCGCGCAAACCCATCCAACTCTGCGCGAGCCGCTGATACGGTGACCCCGTCACGACCTCGATGAACCCGCTGCCGGCATACGCAAACGGCAGGCTGGCCGCGATGACCGCAAAATGAAACCGATGCCGGTGGGCGCTCAACCAATACATCAGGCACAAGATGGCGGCGAAAACCACGCCGCCGAGCGCGAGGGTCTTGAGCCCGCGCTTGCGAATCTGACTGCTGGTCATTGAGGTCTCTGGTGCGCTCATATACCTGCCGGCCCGGCAGCATCCGCTGAGCGGTGCAGCGTGATTGTTGTTCCATCTCGGGTTCGCGGTTGCGCAGCGTTAGGCGGCGGATTCATGTGTGATCTGAGCGAGAAATAAGAATAAACGCAATGGCGAATCCTACGCAGAGAGCAATGTAACCGAACGTGGCCAGCAGAAAAAAACCCGCCCGGTTGATGCCAAAGCGACGCTCCCGCCCAATGACGCATGAACTCTCACCACGAGATCGCTCCGCGGCTGTAGTAGTCTCGACAGGTGTCGTCGAACTTGGCAAACGCACTCCTGCCGTCCGCGTCAGAGGCCTGTAGCTCACAAGCAAAAGCACGGAATAAATCGCAACCAGCGGGACGAATATCATCAATAATCGCGTTGTAGTCATACGTGTGTTGCCCGCCTAACATCTAGGTCGATCACACGATGCAATCTATCCCGGTGTTCATGGGGCGACAGTATTTCCGCCGTTATTTCTGGTCAAGCAGCGTTTCGGCGCTGGTTCGCTCTGCCTATTGGGAAAACAAACACGACAGTTGCCTCCGTGTCTCGGTGTCTCCGTGGCAACGCCTTTTCACCACTGCGGCGCAGAGGCGGCAAAGCGGGCCGATTCCGGTGACCGCTCGGTATGGCAGAGGAGCGCGGACGCCTCGTCCGCGTGTTTCTATCTCGCGATTCGCGCGGACGAGGCGTCCGCGCTCCTTCCGGCCGGAGGGTTGACGAAACCGCTCTACCGCTGAATGCGCGCCGCAAAACGCGAATCACTCCGCGAGCAGCTTTTCCACCTGACCTTCGAGATCGGCGCGGCCATTGATGGAGCGGAGCACGCCTTTCTTGTCCACCAGCCACATGGCGGGAATGCTCTGGATGCCGAATCGTTTGCCGAACTCGTTGCCCCAGCCCAGGCCATCGAAGTATTGCGGCCACGTCATCTTCTGCTCCTCGATGAAGGCGGCGAGCTTGGCCTTGTCCTGATCGAAGCTGATGCCGACGATCTCAAAGCCCTTGGGGTGAAGCTTGTCGTAGGCGGCCTTGACGTTCGGGAGTTCGCGCACGCACGGGCCGCACCACGTGGCCCAGAAATCCACGAGCACCACTTTGCCCTTCATCGCGGCGAGGTCCACCTTGTTGCTGCTGAGCGCGGTGAAACTGAGCGCGAGCGGTTTGCCGATGCGATCGAGTTTCTCGACCGCCGCCTTGGCCTGCGCTTTCACGGCGTCGGTGGCCACGGTGCTGTCGGCGATTTCCTTGGCGTAGGCGCGGGCTTTTTCCGGCGACACGCCGCCCATCAACGAGGCGATCATCTCGTAAGGTTCGGCGCTCTTGGGAAATTCCTTCATGAGCTGCCGCGCCACGCCGTCGAATGCGGTGATCTGTTTCTCCATGTCGGTTTCGTCGGGCTTGAGGTTGGCGCGCATCAACGCGCCGACGCGAATCCGAAAGCGGTCTTCCTCGGACGTGCCGGGGTCTTTGAGGTGCGCGGCCTCGACCTGTTCGAGTTCGGCGAGCTTGTTGGTGTTGCCGAACTCGACGGCCATCTCGAGCGAGCGCTCGTATTCCTGCTTCGCCTCGCCGGCTTGCGCGTGGCTGGGGTAGCGCGTGTAGAAATCCTTGGCCGCATCCGCCGCCAGACCCGCCTGCCGCGCCTGCTCGACGCGATATTTCTTCACCTGCTCGGCCGTGGGGTTGCCGCCGCGGAATTCCTTCGGCAACGGCGGCGGTTCGAGCGTGGCGAGAACTTTCTCCCAGGCGGCGTCGGCTTCGCTGAGTTGATTGGTGCCGGCGGGCGCATTGGTCTCCTGCGCG
Organism: Verrucomicrobiota bacterium; assembly: GCA_004297495.1. Lineage (GTDB taxonomy): Bacteria > Verrucomicrobiota > Verrucomicrobiia > Limisphaerales > JADLHS01 > SCTL01. Next base: position 11,277 of record SCTL01000495.1, on the reverse strand, counting down.
CGAACGAGCGGCGAGGCGATGAAAGTAAAGGCGGCGGCGAGCGCCAGCCCGCGCAGACTGCGAAGTAAAATCATTTTTGAACTCATAGGCTTGTCAGTGATTGAAAATTTGCGCCGCCAGCTTCCTCCGTTGGGGCGCGTTTTGCAACTTTTCAATGGAGGCAAACCCCGCTGCGCGCATATCGAAAATGAGCAACAGCGAAGTTGTCTTTGTTCCGTAGGAACATTTGAAAATAGCCCGGCGTTTTAACGCCGGGACCTGGTCGGGAATGAAACGAGTCCCGAAGGGACGGCTGGAAACGCGCTTGTTTCAGCCGTCCCTTCGGGACTCGACGCCTTGCAATCCCGACCCGGCGTTAAAACGCCGGGCTATTTTCAACAGGTCCCTTCGGGACAGAAGGCATTTGCCTCCGCTCATTTTTCGATCCGCGCCCCCGCTGCCTCAGGTTTGTTTCAGGTAAATCGTCTGGCTCGGGAAGGCGAACTCGATCTTCTCGGCGTCGAAGCGGTGCTTGATGGTCAGGTTCAGTTCCTGCATCCCGGCGAAATGTTCCTTCGCGTCCGTGCCGTCCCAGACGTGGACGACGAGGATGTTCAACGCCGAGTCCGCAAATTTGTTGAAGCTGATGATGAGGTCGGCGGTCTTGGGATGCGCGCGGAAAATCTCCTCAAGGATGATCGTCGCCTGTTTCACCTTCTCCATCGGCGTGTCGTACGTGATGCCAATGTTCATCTCGGTGCGGATGGTGGGGCGGCGGGTGATGTTGGTGATGATGGCGTTGCCCATCATCTTGTTCGGAATGGTCACGTGATGGCCGTCGAGACTGCGCACGCGCGTGCTGCGGAGGCCGATGCTCTCGACCATGCCTTCGGCGCCTTCAACCTTGATGCGGTCGCCGATGCGGAAGGGCTTGTCCAAAAAGATCGCCACCGCGCCGAAGAGATTCGCCACCGTGTCCTGCGCCGCCAGGCCGAGCGCGAGGCCGCCGATGGACAAACCAGCGAGCAGCGTCTTGATTTCGATGTGCAGATTGTCCGCCGTGAGCAGCACCGCCGCGATGATCAGGGCGGTCTTGGTAGCTTTGCTGATGACGGGGAAAAGATGTTCCGCGAACAGTTTGTCTTCCGCCGACGCAAATTTCTCGCGCCAGACGCCGAGGAAAACGTCCACCACTTTGAGCACCACGTAGGTGATCGAACACGCCACAACCACGATCAAGACGCGCGAAAGAAACACCTGCGCGCGCGGCGGCCAGTCGAACACGCCGAGGCCGATGTGCAGGAAGATGACGAACGTGACCACCTTCACCGGCCCGCGCAGAAGCTCGAGCATCAAGTCGTCGTATTTGGTCTCGGTCTTCGCGGCCCAGCGCTTGAGCCAGCCGTTGATGATGAAATCCACGAGCCGCGCGACATAGAACGCGAGGAAGATGTAAATGATCGAGGCCACGTATTTCCAGAGAGGTTCGCCGAGGGGGCGCGTTTCGCTCAGCCAGCGCACGTGTGAGAGCGAGCGCGTGAGGGCGTTGGTCACGCCGAACGAGCCGAGCGGAGTGTTGGTGGTCACCGCGGAAGTGTCATTGGTTTTGGCTGGTTCAGCGGCATTGGCCCACACGGCCCAGAACGCCGTGGCCAGCAGCAACGCCAGCCCGAACCGATAAACCCATTCAAATCGCCATCGCGTCATGCGGAGGATTATTGTCACAACTTCGCGCGGCGACAAGCAGGGGAAATGCGCCGGAGATTTTTGGAAAGTTGCTTGAACCGGCGCGCGCAATCGCCTTTCATCCCGGCAGCCATGAAAATCACTCTCCACGGCGCCGCCGGCGAAGTCACCGGCTCGGCCTATCACGTCCAGACGAACGAAGCCTCGGTGCTGGTGGACTTCGGACTCTTCCAAGGGCGCGAACTGTCCTCCGGCGCGAACGTCGTCCCGCCGCAACTCGACCCGCACAAGCTGACCTCCGTCGTGCTCACTCACGCGCACCTCGATCACACGGGGCGATTACCGCTGCTGGTGAAGGCCGGTTATCACGGGCCGATTTACGCCACGCCCGCTTCGCTGGAACTGGCCAAGCTTGTTCTCGAAGACGCGGGAAAAATCCAGGAGCACGACTCCGAGCGCATCAATCGCAAACGCGCCGAGCGCGGCGAAGCGGCGCAGCCGCCGCTATTCACTGTGGCCGATGTCGCGGGCGTGGTGGCGCTGTTCAAACCGTTGCCGTATGTGAATCCCACGACGGTCGCGCCCGGCGTGACTGTGCGGATGTACGAAGCCGGCCATCTGCTCGGCTCGGCAAGCATCGAGATGGAAATCGCGGAAGCCGGGAAAAAGAAAACGGTGATCTTCTCCGGCGACATCGGCCCGCGCGGCGCGCCCATCCTGCGCGATGCCGCGTGCCTGACCCGCGCCGACCTCGTGTTTCTTGAATCCACTTACGGCGACCGGGATCACCAAACCTTGGCGGACACCGTGAAGCAGTTTCGCGAAATCGTCGCCAAGGCCGTGAAGGAAAAAGGAAAAATTCTGGTGCCCACCTTCGCCCTCGGTCGCGCGCAACAGCTTCTCTATCACCTCGCCGAAATGTTCGACGACGGCGTCGTGCCGCGTTTTCCCGTCGTCCTTGACAGCCCGATGGCGATCCAAGCCACGGAGATTTACGTGCATCATCCCGAGCTTTACGACGAGGACATGAAGCGCATGGTGAAGGAGAAAGGTTTGCTCCAGCGCCTCGAACGAATGCAGCACTCCGTGACCGGCGATGATTCCAAGAAGCTGAACGAGATGACCGGGCCTTGCATGATTCTCGCCGGCGCAGGCATGGCCAACGCCGGGCGCATTGTCCATCATCTACGCCAAGGGCTGCCGCTCGCGGGGACGGTGGTCATGATTGTCGGCTTTCAAGCGCCCGGCTCGCTCGGTCGCCATCTCGTGGACGGCGACAAGGAAGTTTCCATTTTCGGCGAGCGCGTTCCCGTCCGCGCCACGGTGCATACGCTCGGCGGATTCAGCGCGCACGCGGGCCAGACGGATTTGATGGAATGGTTCTCGTGTCCGGCTCATCAACGGCCCCGCGTGGTCCTGACTCACGGTGAAGAAAAAGGCCGCAAACCGCTGGCGCAACTCATCCAGCAGCGTTATGGCATCCAGGCGGTGTTGCCAATGCTTGGCGACGAGATCGAGCTTTGACCCGCGTTTGTGCGGAGAAAAATCACGGCGCGCATTGAGAACTTCATCGCCGCTTATTCCTGCAAATTGTTGATAAATAACCATTGAAGCTCCGGCAAACGGGTGCATACTTCGCGTTGGAGCGAATGTGCTGCAAGCGTGTTCGCGGTGGCGTATGCGGGAAGACTCAGAAATTCGATTGAGCGAGCCGCGAGCCGTAAATGTCTTCGTGGCTTACGACCTGAGAGAAGCCGCTGTTCGTGCGCAGGAACTTTGCGAACAAGTGGATGCGGCAAACAGCACCCCGCTGCAGTTAAAACTCTGGCACTTCGACGACATCCTCTCGCCCGCCACCCACCACGCTGCGACGGCCGACGCCGAGATTTCAAAGATCGTCCTCATCGCCTGGACGCAGCCGGAGGGAATTCCCGCCTCCATCATCGGGTGGCTGGAAGCTTGGGCGCGCAGTCGCGCGGTCACCGACGCCATTCTGGCCGCGCTGCCTCTGGAAACGCCGACGACACCTGCGGACTTTGATTCGCTGACGCTCGCCCTGTTGCAACGCATCGCCTTGGAAAACAAACTTCCTTTTGTGGACAGCCGCTCGCACGATCTGGGCCTGACGCTCGAAGATTTCTCCGATGAACTCCGCCTGCGCGAGCAGACACTGACGCCGACGTTGGAGCATATTCTGACGACGGCGCATTATGAGCCCCACGGTCACTGGGGCATCAACGATTGAACGAGGGTGGCGCGCATCGCGTGACCGAGCGCGCGGGCGGGAAGCGACGCCACCGGCGGCGGTCGCTTCCGCACGACAACAACGCCGCAGAACAGAGCCGCTCATGAACTTGAAGAAATGGAGCCCGTTGCGAACTTCTCGCTCGAACGAATTCCGCGAGATGGAGGAACGGCACGACAGCCTGCTGCTGCCGGGCGGCGAGAAGGGCCAGTCGCCAGCCCAACCGCAAACGGCGCAACCGGTGTCGCCAGCGGCAACTTCACCTTCGAAAGGAAACGCGAACAAAAGAAACCTGGAGACGTAAGCACCGCGGAAAGGCGCGGGCAAAAAGCCGGTAAAACGGTTGAGCCCGCGCCAGTCGCGGACGACCGAGGAAGAAATTATGGCCAAGAAGAACAACAATCATCGTCGTCCCGCTCCGAATCACACCGAGGAGTTTGCCTACAGTTCGCCCACGGCGAACAGCGTGCAACTCGTCGGTGACTTCACGCATTGGAAACAGTCACCCGTCCAAATGCAGCGCGATCCCAACGGCATCTGGCGCGCGACGCTTCACCTCTCGCCCGGCGAGCATCACTATCGTTTCCTCGTGGACGGCGAATGGCAGGACGATCCGCAATGCACCTTGCGCGTGCCAAATCCCTACGGCACCGAGGACGGCGTCCGCATGGTGGCGTAAATTTTTCCCGCCGACCTGGGAGGGCGAGGTGGGAACTGGAGAAGCGCCGGAACACGGGTAACGCTCCGGCGCTATCCTCCCGCTACAATTTTTACAATCTCCAACCGGTCGCCCGCTTTCAGTTCCCGGCGCGAAAACTCCGAAGGCGCGACCGCTTCACCGTTGTGCTCCACCACCACGCTGCGGGGCAAAAGATTTTGCGCCACGAGAAATTCTTCGATCGTGCAAGGCAGCTTGGCTGCGATGGGCTGGCCGTTGGCGGTGAGCGTTTTCATTTAGCGTCCGTCGAGAAGCAGTTCCATGTAAATCACGTCGAGCCACCGGCCGAATTTGAATCCAACCTGCTTGAGTTGACCGACCGTTTCGAAGCCGAACTTCGCATGGAGCGCGACGCTGGCGGCCTGTTCGCCGTCAATGCCCGCGATGATGGCGCGGTGACCAGCTTCGCGGGCGCGCGAAATCAAATCCCGCAGCAGCATTGAGCCGAGGCCACAGCGATGGCGATGGTGATGCACATAGACTGAATTCTCGACCGTCCGCCGATAAGCCGAGCGGCGATGATAGGCCGAGAGTGAACCCCAGCCGACGATTTCACCCGCCTGCTCTGCCACGATCACGGGATGCAACTCGCCGTGTTGCTGAAACCAAGCGCACCGGTTTTCGATCGTCTCCGGCTCCTCCTGATACGTGCAGGTCGAGTGCAGAACGTAATGATTGTAGATGTCATTGATTGCCGGCAGGTCGGCTTCGCGCGCGCGACGGATCGTGACGGCAGCATCCATGACTCAACTCGTCAGCGCCGCGTCCCAATCCTTCCACACCGGTTCGTAGCCGAGACGTTGAATCAACTTCGCCACTTCCTCTGGCGAACGTTCGTCCGCGATGTTGAATTGTCCTGTCGCATTCGTCGCCTTGGTCGTATCCGTCCCATTGCCATTCACTGGCGTGGCCCATTCACTCGCGCCCGCCTCCACGATACGCCCGCGCACGGTCTGGTGAATGTGCTCCTTGCCCGCGCCGGTGTAACCGCCCGGTTCGGTGTGACTGCCGGCACTGATGAGCGTGATGCCCAGTGGGAAAAGTCCATCGCGCAACTTCGCCGGCTCGCGCGTCGAGAGCACGAGGCCCACGTCCGGGAACATCAGCCGGAACGCGCACACGAGTTGCACCAGTTCGCGGTCAGAGATGTGCGTGAGCGGCTCGAACTCGCCCGCGCACGGACGCAGCCGCGGCAGCGAGATCGTCAGCGACGCCTTCCAGCAGTTGCGCAGCAGATAATCCGCATGCGCCGCCACGCACAACGCCTCGTATCGCCAGTCCGCCAGCCCGTACAGCGCGCCGATGCCGATGCGCCGGAAGCCCGCCGCGTATGCGCGCTCGGGCGTCTCCATGCGCCAGTCGAAATTCTTTTTCGGCCCGGCGGTGTGCAGATCGTCATAGACCGCGCGGTCGTAAGTTTCCTGATAAACCACCAGCCCATCCGCGCCCGCCGCGACGAGCGGACGATACTCCTCCGTCTCCATCGGCCCGACTTCGAGCGACACGCTGGGGATTTCCTCGTGCAACGCCGCGACGCAATCGCGGAGGTAGCCGTTCGAGACAAACTTCGGATGCTCGCCCGCCACGAGCAGCACATTGCGAAAACCCTGCGCCGACAGCGAGCGCACCTCGCGCAACACCTCGTCCACCGTGAGCGTCACGCGCAGGATCGGATTGTCCCGCGAGAAGCCGCAGTATTTGCAATTGTTGATGCACTCGTTGGAAAGATAAAGCGGCGCGAACAGCCGGATGACCTTGCCGAAGCGCTGCTGCGTGAGTTGTTGCGAACGACGGCTGAGTGGTTCCAGCAATTCGCCGGCAGCGGGCGAAATCAACTGCGCGAAATCCGCAAGTGTCAGCGACGATTTGTCCAAACTCTCCCGCGCGGCGGCAACGGGTGTGGTCAGCGACCGCTTCACGAGCGATTCCAGCGGCAGCGAATTGAATTCAGCGACAAAGCTCACGCAGCCAACTTAACAAACTCTAACCCGAAGTCGAGACGGTGCGCACTATTTGACCGGCAACGACAACTCCGCCGCGCGCAAAACCGCCGAGGCTTCCGTGGCGATGATCGCGCCGCCGTTCAAATCCACCCAAATGTCCTTGCTTGCGTCGATCTTCGTCAAACCGAAGATCAACGTCTCGCTCCCGCTGCCTGAAATGTAGTCGGCAATGTCACCGAACTTCGACTGGAGCCGGGGTTTGCCCTTGACCGTCACTGCTTCACTAAAATGCATTTTGATCTGGCCAGCGTCGAGTCGGGAGACTTGAACCTTCGGCCCGACTTTGTTCTCCGGATTCCACTTCCAGGCAAACGTCCGCGCGGCGTTGATTTGTTCGGGCTTCGGTGAACCTTCCGCCGTCGCGAGATTGTTCGAGTGCCACGCAAAATCTCCGCCGTCGCGATGGCAGTTCCAGAAGTAACAGCGCTCGCCCCATTGATTGCGTTTGTCGTTCTCGGCGTTCTTCTTCAAATCCACTTCGCTCGGTGTGCCGTCGTTGAGTGGATAGATCACGCGCTTGGGCAAACGATCCGCCATTGTCTTTGCGAACGTGCAATCGAGAAAATAAAACTGCGCGTCTGCATGATGCCGCGCCAGCACCCAGCCGTTCGTGCCGTCGAGTTTGCAATCGCGCAACACGAACTTCATGTCCTTGCCTCTCGACCCATCGTGCCAGACCGCCGCCGTATTCTTCATCTCGTAGAACGTGCAGTTCGTCACGTAGCACCAACCGCGCGGACAGATGAAATCCACCGAGCCGCGAAAATTACAATTCGCGTGATAATAGCGCCCGCGCTCGCCGAGCCACAGCGACACTGTGTCCGCGCCGTCGCTCAACACGTCGCAATCCACGATCACCGTGCGGTCGCTCTTCCCGTAAATCGTGAACGCGTGCGGTCCGATTTGACCGGCTGTGTTTTCCGCCGTGAGATTTTCCAGTACAAAATCGTCGCCGTTGACGTTTATCACCGCGCGGCCCAGATCGTCCGGCGTCTTGTCGAACTCCTCGGCCAACTGCGGAAACTCGATCCGCGTTCCTTTCCGGCTCTGCCCGCGCAACGTCACGAACGACGCGTCCACCCGCACCTTCTCGCGATAAACGCCGTCCTTGATGAACACCACCATGCGCTCGTGATTGGTTTTCGGGATGGACGCCACCGCGGCCTGCACGGTTTTAGAATCGCCGCTGCCATCCGCCGCGACGGTGATATCCGGCTTGGGTAATGGCGAAGCGGCACATACGCCGTCGCTTGATGCAACTAGTGCGCAGAAAATAAGTTTTTGGATCACGTCGCAAGCTTACCGCCGGCGGGGCGCGCGGGACAAGTGAAAGCCCACACCGCCCATTTCTGCCTCGTCAACCCGCCGGCTTTTGCTAACTTCCCGCCATGCGAACGGCGATTTATCCCGGCAGCTTTGACCCCTTCACCAACGGCCACCTCGACGTGGTGCAGCGGGCGGCGAAGCTCTTCGACCGCGTTATCGTCGCCGTGGCGAAGAACGAGAGTAAACATCCGCTGTTCACTTTGGAAGAGCGGGTGGAACTGGTCAGTAAATCCGTCTCCCGCATCAAAAACGTCCGGGCCGACTCGTTCGATTGCCTGCTCGTGAATTATGTGAAACGTTGCAACGCCCGGGCCGTGGTGCGCGGACTGCGCGCTGTGTCGGATTTTGAATTCGAATTTCAGCTCGCCTTGATGAACCGTAAGTTGAATGGCGAGTTTGAAACCATTTTTATGATGCCGAAAGACACTTACACGTTCCTCAGCTCGCGCATCGTGAAGGAAATCGCCCGGCTCGGCGGCAATGTGCATCAGTTCGTGCCCCCGCCGGTGCGCGTGGCGTTGCGCCGGAAACTGCGCGAGACGACGGATTAGGAGGTTGCCATGCCGCTGAAGATCAATCTGCGCCACCTGGAAAAAAAGAATCTCGTCCTCGAAGGCGAGATTCCCGCCGCCGAATTGGACCTGGGCCTGGACGGCGACATCCTCCAAGCCAACCAGCCGCTCTATTACGAACTGGAAGTGCAGTTGCTCGAAGACAGCTTGCTGGTGCGTGGCCGGCTGGAATTGCCGCTTGACTGCCATTGCGTCCGCTGCCTGAAACCGTTTGAAAAGCTGGTCGAAATTGACGATTACGCCAGTCACCTTCCGCTCACGGGCGAGGAAGCGACGACCGTTCACGGCGATTTCGTGGACTTGACGCCCATTTTGCGGGAAGATATTCTCCTCGACCTGCCGCAACATCCGGTATGCAAGGCAGGCTGTCGCGGACTCGGCAAAGCCAAGCCCGCGAAGTCACAAAAAAGCGGCGCAGACACGGCGGGTAAACCGTCCACTTGGGCCGAACTCGATAAACTGAAACTGAACAACTAAATTTATGGGCGTTCCCAAGCGAAAACCATCCACGAGCCGCATGAAAATGCGTCGCGCTTACAACAGCGTGCTGAAGCTTCCCCAACTGAGCAAATGCCCGCAATGCGATGCGCCCTACGTGCCGCACCGCGTTTGCCCGGCCTGCGGTTACTACAAAGGCCGTCAGGTCTTGACTGTCACGGCGGGCGCTTAAGGCTGGCACGGGCGCTCCGCAAGGCGTTGCACGTTCCCTCAGCTTTATGCGAATCGCGCTGGATGTCATGGGCGGCGACCACGGTTGCGCGGTCGCGGTCAATGGTGTCAAACTAGCCCTCGAAGCCGACGCGCGGATCACTTCCGTGCTGCTCGTCGGTCAGGAGGATAAAATCCGTTCCGCCCTCAGCGAGACCGGACTCACCGATTCCCGTGCCCAAATCGTCCACGCCAGCGAAGTGCTGACGATGGAAGACAAGCCGCTCGAAGGCATTCGCAAGAAGAAAGATTCCTCGATGGTCCGCGCCATCGAACTCGTCCGCGACGAAAAAGCCGACGCCATCATTTCCGCGGGCAACACCGGCGCGCTTGTCGCCGGTTCAATGAAGCTTGGCCGCCTCGACGGTGTGGCGCGTCCATCCATCGTCTGTCGTTTCCCGTCGCTCTCCCATGATTTCGTCATGCTGGACTGTGGCGCGAACGCCGTCGCCGAGCCTTTGCACCTCGCGCAATTCGCCGTCATGGGCAGCGTCTATGCCCGTGAAATTCTCGGCACTGAAAAACCGCGTGTCGGCGTGCTCTGCAACGGCACCGAAGAAGGCAAAGGCACGGAGTTGACGAAAGAAACCGCCCGCCTCTGCGCACAGCTTGATTTGAACTTCATGGGTTACTGCGAAGGTTTTGATTTGTTCAACGACGGCGTGGACGTGGTCGTCTGCGACGGCTTCGTCGGCAACATCGTGTTGAAAGCCTGCGAAAGCCTGAGCAAAACCATCGGGCGCTTGCTGAAGAACGAAGTGAAAGCCAATCCGCTGCGCACGCTCGGCGGCGCGCTGGCCAAAGGCGCGTTCAACGCGCTCAAGCGGCGGATGGACCCGGAAGTTTATGGCGGCGCGGCGATTCTCGGCGTGAATGGCATCGTCATCAAAGCCCACGGCTCCTCGGGCGAGCGCGCTTTCGCCAGCGCCGTGCGCGTGGCCGCCGATGAGATCGGCCACGGCATCAAGCAAACCATCGCCACCGACATCGAACGCGCCAACGCGAAACTTGCCGCCACGCCGGCGACCCCTGTCAACGCATGAGTCCCTCCACCAAAACTTTCAAGAACCCGCGCGCCAAGCATGATTTCAAAGGCCGCACCTGTTCCATCACCGGCGTCGGCGCGTATGTGCCGGAAAAAATTCTGACCAACGCCGATCTCGAAAAAACCGTCGAGACCACCGACGAATGGATCACGTCACGCACCGGCATCAAGCAACGCCGCATCGCCGCCGCGAACGAGTTCACCTCCGACCTCGCCACCAAAGCCGCCGAGCGAGCGATGAAGATGGCCGGCATCACCGCCGACCAGATTGATCTCATCATCGTCGCCACGATTACGCCGGACATGGTGTTTCCCTCCACCGCCGCGCTCGTGCAGCACAAGCTCGGCGCGAGCAAGGCCGCTGCGTTCGATCTCGAAGCCGCGTGCTCGGGTTTCATTTACGCGCTGGAAATCGGCCAGCAGTTCATCATGTCGCAGACGCACAACACCGTGCTCGTGATCGGCGCGGAAAAACTTTCCTCCATTGTGGACTGGCAGGATCGCAACACCTGCGTGCTCTTCGGCGACGGTGCGGGTGCGGCGATTTTGCAGAACCGCCCGAACTCCCACGGCCTGCTCACCGCCGTGATGGGCGCGGACGGCGGCAAGGCTGAATTGCTTTACATGCCCGGCGGCGGCAGCCGTTGCCCGGCCACGTTGGAATCAGTGAACAGCCGGCAGCATTACTTGCGCATGGAGGGCAAGGAAACTTTCAAACACGCCGTGCAGGCGATGTTGAGCGCGGGCCAGGAAGTGATGCGCCGCTGCGAAATTGACATCACGAAAATCAAGTGCGTCATCCCGCATCAGGCGAACCGCCGCATCATCGAAGCCGTGGGCGACCGTCTCGGCGCGAAGCCGGAGCAGGTCTTCATGAACCTCGACAAATACGGCAACACCTCCGCCGCCTCGGTGGCCATTGCGTTGGACGAAGCCGTCAGCTCCGGCAAAGTTCAGCGCGGCGATTTGATTCTCATCGTCGTGTTCGGCGCCGG
>SCTL01000494.1 GCA_004297495.1 Verrucomicrobiota bacterium | reverse complement strand
TGCCCAATGCGCGAGCGAAGTGTACCAACGTTGCCACTCAATGATGAAGGTCGGCACATTTACCATCAAAACTCGCGCGCTCGCCCGAGCGTTGTTCGTGGCGATCTTCTTTTGTCTAGCTGCGCAATCGTCGTTCGGGAACGGAATGCGACTGGCGAGTCAGGACGGTTTTGCCACGGCGCGCGGCGAAGCGTTTACGGCCACGGCGGACAATGCTTCGGCCATTTACTACAACCCCGCCGGCATCACGCAAATCGAAGGCAGCAGTCTGCGCGCGGGGATTTATGGAATTTATCTCGATCCCACGTTCACTTCGACCACTCCGCCGAACGCCGGAAACACTTACCGAGTCACGAAACATTATGCTGCCGTCCCGCAAAGTTTCTTCACGCATCATGTGGAGGATTCGGCGTGGAGTTTTGGCTTCGGACTTTACGCGCCCTACGGCGCGAGCATCGGCTGGCCGGATGACACGGGTTTTCGCACGGTGGCCACGTACGGTCGGCTGACTTATTTGCGCCTCAATCCGGTGATCGCTTACCAGCTCGCGCCCAACCTTTCCATCGCGGCCGGTGCGCTGCTGGATTTTGGGCAGATCAAACTCGAACAAGGACTGCTCCGCCGCGTCGCACCGTTTGAAAATTTTTTCCGCTTCAGCGGCCAAGGCTACAGCGCGGGCTACAATGTGGGCATCCTGTGGAAACCGCTCGAACAAGTTTCGCTCGGCGCGACGTTTCGCAGCCAGACTTCCATCAATTTCAACGGGCGCACGGAGTTCGAGCAACAACCGATCATTCAGTCCACACGCCTGCCGGCCAATGCGGAGTTTGATTTCCCGCTGACGGTGGTTGTGGGAATTTCGTATCGGCCCACGACGAACTGGAATTTTGAATTCGACGCCGACTACACGGACTGGAGCAGCCTCGGGCAGTTGACGATCAAGCAAGACGGCATTCCGCCCTTCCCCGTCCAACAAGATATTCCCGTGACGCTCAACTGGCAGGCGAGTTGGATGTTTTGTGTCGGCGCGACGCGACAATTTGAAAACGGCTGGCATGTCAGCACCGGATACGTCTTCAATCAGAACTCCGTCCCGGATGATTTTTACTCGCCACTCGCCGCCGATCTGGACCGGCATTTCATCACGATTGGCGCGGGGCGCAAAACCGGGCGAGTGGATCTCGACGTGGCGTATCAACTCGGCTACGGCCCGGCGCGAACGGTCGCGGGCAGCGCGCCGCCCTCGCAACCCGGACTCAACGCCGGCCAGAACGGCGATGGCACTTACGATTTCATCAGTCACGCGGTGATGGTGACGGTGGGGCTGCATTTCTAAAATTCGTCGCGAGAGATTTGCTGTCGCTTGCTGTGGTTTTCTGCTTAAACGTAGCCATGCGTCCTCAACGCCTTGCAATGCTCGGTTGCTTTTGCCTGGTCACGATGGGATTCGCGCAATCGCCCAGCTTGCCGGAGCGCGCGACCAATAGTCCTTCGGGATCAGAATTCGCGAAACGCATCGCGTCGCTGGATTTCACTGAACGCGAAAACGCCATCTACGAAGAAATTACCGCCGGCAACGTGCCGCATTTTCTTCGCACATTTTGTCCCGTCACCAACCTCGGGGCAGGCAGGACGAACGTCGCCACGTTCTTCGCTGCGCCGGACTACTGGGCCATCGGATCTGATGAGGATTATTTTCTCACGCCCATGTCGCCTTACACAGCGCAACGTCTGGCCGACAGGCTTGGCTGCACGCTTCCCACGCGGAAGATGAGCGACGCGATTTACGCGGCAGCTTCGGTGAAGCTCGCGCCCTCGCCCATTCCGCCCGGACCGACGATGGTCACTGTTCCCGTGTTTATCGAACACAACTTCACCGTCAAAACTCAGAGACTTGCCGAAGCAAAGGCGCATCCACTCGGTGCGTTGGTTGCCGGTGATAAGAAGGATGTGGTGATCACGGCGCGGTTGGCGAGCATCACGAATCGGGTCGCCATCTACGGCTGGCATCGCACGAACGGCGCGGCCATCCAACCGCTCTATCTCGGGCACACGGACGCATGGGTGGATTACAGCCACGGCATCCGGTTCGTGCTGCAACAGATGCTCGTCAATGACGGTGAAAAAACCGTCGCCGAAGTGCTGGCTGATCCGAAGTTGTGTGAGTTGTTGAGCGACGAAGGCATCATCACCAATCCGCGTTACCCGACCAATACGCCGCCGGTGATTCCTTCGCAGTTGAACAACATTTTGAAAAGCACGGTCGCGACCAACGCCATGACGGCAAACGCTGAATTCAAATCCACTGGCTCATTCAACGAACTCGTCTGCAATCTGACCTCCGAGCCCGGCGTGAAGATTTTCGTGAATTCACCGCCACGCGCGGAATTTGCGCCCGCCAAACCAGTGCTGCTGATTTTTTACGCCCTGCCCAACGGCAATACGACCGAACAAACCATCGGCAGGAATCTCAAGCCCGGCGACGACTGGCATTTCAATATTCAGCACATCGGCGCGCAGACGCGCTGGCTGCGGCAAGTGCTGACCAACCGCACGCCCGTGGTCGCCTATCTCGAAGCCGACTCGAAAAGCTGGCCGGCCTGGCGCAAGAAAAATGGCGATCAGGTCATCCCGGACATCTTTGCTTCGGTGAAAAAACTA
>SCTL01000493.1 GCA_004297495.1 Verrucomicrobiota bacterium | reverse complement strand
TAATCATTCTTCAGCGAGTCGTGACTCGCGTACATCAACTGCCCCACCGTCGGCCAGTTGCCCGCGCGCACGCCTTCCGCGGCGTAGACCGTCCGCTCGATTTCGCCGATGACGTGCCGCGCGCGACGAAAGATGACTTCGTCCATTTTGTCTTTGGCGCGTTCGAGTTTTTCGCTGTCCGCGTCGCGCAACGAGGGTACGCCCAGATTTTTTGCCGCCGTCTCGCACTGCTTGCGGCGCGTCGGATATTCGCTGCCGGTCAATTCGTGTTTCACGTTTGTGTTGATAATCATGACCGCCACGGACGGGTCGCTCATCGGGACCAAGTCCGTCGTGCGCGACCGGCAATCCAGCAGCAACACATGATCGGCCTGGCCCAGCGCCGAGATGAATTGATCCATGATGCCGCAGGGCATTCCCGCAAAATCGTGCTCCGCCTTCTGACACAGCAACGCCTTCTCGACCGGATCAAGTTTCTTGCCGGTGATGACTTCCAGCAAAGTCGCCGTCGCCACTTCCAGCGCCGCGCTGCTCGATAGTCCGCCACCGAGCGGCACGTTGGAATGAATCATCGCGTCGAATCCTGGAACTTTGATCCCGCGCGACGCAAAACCCGCCAGCACGCCCATCGGGTAATTGGCCCAGTTCCCTTTCGCGCCCGGCTTGAGCGGCTGGCGCAAATCAATCGTGGTGACCGCATCGCCAGTCGTCGTGCGCAACGTGATCTTGTCCGAGCCGTTCGCAGCGGCGGCGATGACGGTGTAACGCTCGATCGCCATGGGAAAGACGAAGCCGTCGTTGTAGTCGGTGTGCTCGCCGATGATGTTCACGCGGCCGGGCGCGGCGGCCAGCCATTGCGGCGGGCGCTGGAAATTTTGGGTGAATTTTTCCGCCGTTAGCGCCGCCAGTTGTTCCAAGTTTATAGTCACGCTGCCCAGTAAAGCATAGTCCCAGCCCCGAAATCACGCGGAATTCTTGCCGGAAAAGTTTTTGAAAGTATTTGTCAGCATGGACCGTATTTGTCCGACCCACCCCTGTAGGTTTGGCGCATGATTATGAACGACAAACAACAACTGGAACTCGGACTCAACAAAGATACAACGACGCAATCCGCCCGCCGGGCCAACGGCAAACGCCCGCGCGCCGCGTGGTGGTTCGCGCAAATGCGCCGCCTCGTGGATCAGGCAATTGACTGGCAGCCCGCACCGCCCGCGCGACCGGAGCAAACGTGGTTTGCCGACGCCCATCGCCAGCCACAGCTTTAATGGAGGTGCCGCGCCGGCCTTCGCCGGGCCGTAGCCGATGCCGGGAAACCGTTCAATCAGCGTCGCGAGAGAACACCCGCACGATTTGTCGCGTTGGCTTCGGCCCGGCGAAGGCCGGTTATCGCCCCTTAACATCCTCGTAACCGGCGCGCACATATTTCCGGATCACTGCCAGTTCCTCGTCGCGGTTACGGCAGCGGCTTGCGCAGGCGGAAGAAGGAGTTGCTCGGGTTCAGGTTGTTCGTAACGTTGAACCGGCTGTTGACCACGACGGGAATGTTGGTCACGGGATTCCAATTCGTCACGCCGGTGACAAGTCTGTTCGTGCTCTCCAACTGGAAACCCGCCGCTGCGGTCGTCCAATCGAGCACGACGCGGTTCGTGCCGGTGGCGCTGATGTTCAGCGCGGGCCGGCAATCGCCGCCGGTGACCTCGAGCGTGTAAGCGCCACCGGTCCCCGGACTAACTTCGTTGACAATCACGACGAAGTTGGTGTTCGGCGGGACGTTGATGAAGTAAGTCCTGGATCCTGGCGGCGCTTCAGCGGTGCTCAGGCCGGCATCTGCCAGGTAATTGCTACAAAGATCCGTTGGCGTGAAGTTTTTCAAGTAGGCGGCGCTGAACAAGTCGGCCAGCGGCGAAGTGAGAGTGACGGTAAAGCAGGTGTTGGAGGGGCCGTTCTTGAACTGATAGGCGTCGTAGGCGTGATTGCTCGCCGGCGGGAACGGTCCAGGACAAGTCTTGCCCACGCCGCAGATGCTGCTGACCCCGTCCCGTGTGAGCCGCGGATTCTGCTGGAGACTGTTGGTGCCCAAAGCGCCGTTGATGGTGACATCCGGGCAAAGCTCACACGCGCCGCCGCCGGAGGTACAGGTCGCGGGGAAAACATTCAAGGTCCAGCAGTCCAACTCACCGCCGATCGCGTTCGCCGTGTCGTCGGTGACCAGCAACGTCCAGGTGCCGTTGACATCCGCGCCGGATTTGCCGCGGAAATCGCTCAGCCTGCCTTCGGGCCGGAACGTGCCGAAGAATGGAACGGCGCCGCTGGTGATGGGCGTGGCTGCGGCATCGTCGAACGTGGTGCGCTGGGCGCAACTGTTGCCGTAATTGTTTCCCGTGCCGCCATTGTCGGTGGACAACTCGACCAATGTGCCGTCGGGTCCCTGGAGAAAGATGTCCAGGTCGGAGTCGGAGCTGTGATTGATGTTGAACGAGACGGTGACCTTGGCGATGGGCGCGGTGATGCCGGAGACGCTCACCGAGGAGTTAGTCGAGCCGCCATCGGGGACGGTCTTGATGCCCGAATTGCTGAAGCTGGCGGCAGAGCCGGCCGCGCCGGTATTAAGCACCAGTGGAATCGAGAAGGTCCCAGCGTTGGCCGTGGTGACCGCCAGCAGCAGGTCAATGTTCTGCCCGCAGACGAACAATGGAGAAACGCTGAGTTGGAAAGGTGTGTTGTTCGTGCCCCGGCTACCGGCGGTAATATTCGGGTAGGAAGACGAGCCCTGAAGGACGCTGACGTAGGGTGTCTGGCTAAGCAACGTCGCCAAGATATTGGAAACGGTCGTGGCGCCAAAGTTAGTGATGACAATACTGAGCAGATCACATTCGTTGGGCTGGATGATGCCATCCCCGTTGCCGGAACTGATGGCGTTGCTGAGCGCGCCCAGGCTCACGTTAGTGAGGGTCAAAAAAACGTCGTTGCCAAACGTGTCGAAATAATTGATCCGAAACTGCATCCCGCCGGCGATCAACACGGCATTATTCACCAAGCCGGCGAAGGTGCCCGAAACGGCGTCGGCGCCGTCGTTGTTGATGATGGTAAAGGTAGCGCCATCGGCTGGAGCGTCGAACGGGGAGAAGTTCGGCAACACGTTCAGCGTGGCCCCGCCGAGCGCCACCGCGCCGCGAACATTCAATTGGTCGTAGCCACTGCCCGCAACGGTCCCGTTCAACTCGACCGTGAAATCCGAACTCGCGGCGGAGAACGTGACATTGCTGCTGGTCAGGATGGCGGTGCTTGCGCCGGGAGCGACAACACCGCCAGAAATATTGGTGATGTTACCGACGGTGCCGGAGCCGCCGAGAGTGCCGGACGCGTTGACTTTCACCGGACTGGAGGGTTGCGAGCCGTTCACGATGAGTTTTCCGTTGCTGACCGTTGTCAGGCCCGAGTAGGTATTCGCCCCCGTGACGGTGAAAGTTCCCGTGCCGTTCTTGGACACGTCACCGCCGGAGCCAACAATCGAGCCCGAGTACGTCGTGGAACCGTTCCCGTTGAGAATCAGCGCACCGGTGCCCGC
>SCTL01000492.1 GCA_004297495.1 Verrucomicrobiota bacterium | reverse complement strand
CGTGCAGTGAATTGCCGTGCGCGTCAATCGTCACCACGGCCGGGAAGTCCACCACTTCCAGTTCCCAGATCGCTTCGGGTGAGCCAAACTTTTCCAAAAAGTAAACGTTGCGGACTTTCTTGATGCACTCGGCCAGCACCTGCGCCGCGCCGCCGACGCCGTGCAGATAGACGCAGCCGTGTTCCTTGCACGCCGCCTGTGTCCTCGCACCCATGCCGCCCTTGCCGATGACGCCGCGCACGCCGTGATCGCGGATGATCTGCCACTGATACGGCTCTTCGCGGATGGAAGTGGTCGGGCCGGCGGCGGTGCATTTCCACGAGCCATCGTCCTGCTTCATCATCACCGGGCCGCAGTGATAAAGGATTCCGTCACGCAACGTCACGCCCGGCGGCAACGCGCCGCCCTCATGTAGATATTTATGGACCGCATCGCGCCCGGTGAACACGACGCCGGAAATCAAAACTTCATCGCCGACTTTGAGCGCGCGGATTTTTTCTTCAGTGAACGGGAAGCTCAACTTCGTCATGGCTCCAATTCAACCTGAATCCGCCCGAAAGTCCAGCAAACCGGAAGCGTCGCCGCCTGAAATTTATTGCGACGAAACGAGTGACAGGATTCGCGCCGCGTGTTAAGTAGCTGGCGTGCCCGAGTGGATTACTGAAGCGACCCTGCCCGTGCTTCCGGCGGAAAATCTCGCCGAGAGTGCGGAGTTGGAAATTCCGCCGGCCAGTCCCGCGTCACCAGAAACGACACCGCGCACTCCCGCGGCCCAACCTCCGCTCCAGCCGATCTTCAAGCACGGCTGGCCTGTGCCTTCGAGCGTTTCCGTCAGTCCGGACGAAGCGCGCGCGTGCATTTACCTCCCTGAGTTTTATCCCGACACGCTGGCCGTGGCGCAACTGATTGCGGGGCGGTATCCATTTGCCGAAGCGGAATTCCGCACCGGGCGCGCGAAACTCACGGCCACCGGGGAAAATGACGTTCCGCATTTTGAGAGAGTCTTTCGCATCGCCGCCCGACTCGCAAACGTGCGCGACGTGGAAATCTCACGCGACTACGACGAACTCCTGATCCTTACCGCGTGGCACTGCGTCAAGCCGGGCGTGTCCGGCTATCTCGGTTCATATCCGAAGTCGCTGCTCTGTCCCCTGTCACACGCGGCGCCGCCGATTGCGCTGGAGTCGCTGCCGCCCGCGAAGCGAATCGTGTTCGACCGCCGCGCGCCGATTTATTTGCGCTACCTGCTGAGCGAAAAGTTCGGCTTGAAGACTTGCGCCGACATCGAGAACGCCGATCTGCGTCATTTGCTGCGCGGCGTCGGATTCCGGCTGATTCGTTCCAGCGCCGTGCCTGAAGTCGCCTTCGCCGGCATCACGCGCGGCGACGACCCGCCGGTGCGCCCGTGGAAACTCACGTTGCGCCAGGAGTTGAGCGATGATCGTGCAGCGGAGTTGCTGACCAAAGCCGCGCTGTGGCAGATCGAATACGGACT
>SCTL01000491.1 GCA_004297495.1 Verrucomicrobiota bacterium | reverse complement strand
GAAACAAAAGCTCCCCTTGGTCCGTCACCATTCGTCACTTTCGTTGTCCCTTACCTTGGAGCACCTGTCGGCGGACGCGCCAGAAGTAAACCGCTCCGAACAACGCCAAGCCGGCGCAAACAGCCCATTGCAGACCGTCTGGCATGGCTGCCAGACCCAACGCTAATCCCCGGTCCGTCACAACTTCCACGCCACTTGAATTGGCTCCAGCCGACATCAGGATGCTCGTAGTCATGATTTCTTTCTTTGGCGATTTTCCACCTCGCTCCAGTTAAGCAAATCCGAGACTGAACGAACAGCCATTACACGCCGCGCAGCCGGTGTTTCTTCACGGAAGCCAGTCCGTATTTGAAAAGGCCCGCGACCGGGGCGACCCCGGTTGATGAGAACGGTGAGGGAGTTGCCGCGCTTTCAAAAACGCGGAGTGAGACGGTCCCGATCAACGCGGGAAACTCTAAGGCTTCGTCTGCGCCGCGCGTTTGCCGTAGTAATCTCGCAACACGTAGAACGCTTTCTTCTTCACGCCGTCGCTAGAGATGAGGCCCTTGCGATTGAAGCCGTCTTGAATTCCCGGCAGCACGCGTTTCGGCGAGCGGAAGTCCACCAGTATCCACGGCGAGCAGCCGACGAAGCCATCAATCTTGTCCAGCATCGCGAGCGTCTGCCGATACAAGTCTTCCTGAAATTCCTCGGTCCAACGCTCCAGCCGGTCGCCGTGCCGGCCCTGCCGCGCGTCGCCGCCGAATTCGCTGACGAACACCGGCTTGTCGTATGGAATTTCCCAAGTCACTTTCGCGCACTTGTCGGGCAGGCCGTCGTACCAGCCCGTGTATTGATTGAACGCCACCACATCCACGAGATCCGCGAGCGGGTCCTTCACCACGTTCACGTTCGGCGCGCCCGGCTTGCTGTGTTTCTCCATCGCTGCGCTCAGGAGCCGCGTCGAGTCCAGTTGCCGCGCGGTGGCGGCGAGGCCCGAGAGAAATTTCGTGCGCGCCTCGCTCACCGGCGTCTCGTTCGCGAGCGACCAGATGATGATGCACGCGCGATTCGCGTCGCGCTCGATGGCGTCGGTCAACTGACTCTGCGCATTCTTGAACGTCGCTTCGTTCTCCCAATCAATCGTCCAATACACCGGCACTTCCGACCACACGAGCAAACCCAGTTCATCCGCGAGCCGCGTCATGTCCTCGTTGTGCGGGTAATGCGCGAGCCGGACGAAATTGCAGCCGAGTTCCTTCGCCCACAACAAAAGCTGGCGCGCCTTCTCCGTGTTGTTCACGCGCCCGCCGCCGTCCAGCGGAAATTCCTCGTGAATGCAAATCCCGCGCAGGAACACCGGCTGACCGTTCAGCAAAATCTCCTTGCCGCGCGTCCGCACCGTGCGAAAGCCCAACGACTCGCGCAGCTTGTCCTCGCCGCACGCGAGCGTTACTTCGTAGCGCCGCGGCTGTTCGGGACTCCAGAGTTGCAGTGCCTTGGGAGAAAAACTGAACTTCGCCACGCCGTCCGCGTCAGTCTTGACCGTCGCCTTCTGACCGAGCTCACGAATCGCGACCTCGACATCCTCGCCCTGCCCTGCTCCGGCGATCTTCACCCAGCCGGAAATGTTTTTCGTCTCCTCCGACTCAAGCCACAGCCGATGTTCCGCGATGAACTTCCCCGGCGCGCGCATCAATTTCACCGAGCGCGTGAGTCCGCCATAATTCCACCAATCCGTGTTCAACGTCGGCACCGCGTCCTTCGCGCGCTTGTTGTCCACGCGCACCACCAGCGAGTTCGCGCCGGCTTTGAGTCGCTGGGTGATCTCGAACGTGAACGGCGTGAAGCCGCCGATGTGCGTGCCGAGCCGCTGGCCGTTGAGATAAACATCCGCGCGATAATTCGCCGCGCCGAATCGCAGGAACGCCCGCTCGCCCGCCGCCAGCGCCGCGCTCTCGAACAACCGCCGATACCAGAGCGTGCCTTCGTAATAAAACAATTCCGGCGCTTGCGTGTTCCAATCCCCCGGCACGCGCAGCGTCGGCGACGTATCGAAGTCGTACTCGATGCGCTCGCTCTTGTCCGCCGGCTGCGCGTCGAGATAAAACGTCTCCGACCGGTTCGGCGACACGGACTTGTCGCGCTGCGCGTAACGGTAATCGTAAAAGCCGGACTCGTACGGGTCCACGATGACGCGCCACTCGCCATCGAGCGATTGCCCCTCGTGCAAATACAGATCCGGCACATTCTCGGCGCGCGACGAAGCCACGGTGAACCCGAACAGCGCCAGCAACGCACCGCACCAGCCGGCGGCAGAGACCATTTTCATTTTCATGGCGGAAGTCTTTCTCAGTGACCGCCAACTTGGAGACGGCGCGGCGCTGATTCCAGAAAAAAACCAAACCCTCCGATCCGTTGCCCACAAGCCGACTCATTCACCAATCTTTGCCGCCGCACGGTGGCCGGGGCCAGAGGGTTTTGGCTCGGCGGGCAATCCCGATGGGATTGAATCATTCAGCCCAGCGTTGCCACGACAACGGAGGGGCTACGCTGGGTAACCGACCAAAATGAAATCTACCCCAACGGGGTTGAATCAACTGGTGGAAAGGCGCTGCAACCCGCGTTGGGGTTGTGATTCATTTCGGGCGTTGACCCAGGGTAGCCTCGCGGACTCGGCAACCCCGGGCTGAATGATTTCAATCCCGTTGGGATTTTCAAATGGCGTCATCGCGCTGCGATGACCCAACGGCGCAACGCACCGCCCCTACCCTCTATCCTCCCACCGTGATCGTGACGGAATTGTTCCATCTGCGCACGGGACGGAACGATGGCAACCGCGACGCTCTCGCCGGGTGCGCTGAAGCGCAGGGTTAGCCGTCATCATTCAATCCTCTCAACAAACTCTCGCACACTCGGTGCGACGATTGTATCAGCCTGCAAGCGGTGATCCCAATGAAGAACTGCACCTCCAGAGTGCCGAAGGAAAAAGTTCCCATCCAGATCAACACCGATGATGCTTACTTGCTTGCCGCGCCACCAAGGCGCGTCAAGCGGTCGCTGATCCGCCTCGCGAATGAGACACGCAATCGTCATCGTGCGCTCGCCGTGCCGAAAAGTACGATGCGGCCACAGCCGGGCAAGTGCGCGCTCTATAGGGTCAGGCTGCTCCATGCCGCCTAACAGATGTTCGGGAGCAAATTGCGGTAATTCTCCGTTGTCATGATTCGGTTGTAGGGCAGGCTTCCAAACGTGTCAACAAGGCTTTGGTGACGTTCCCACCCTCCGGTCGGAGCGCGGCTGTGTCGCAGACCAGCCGCAGCCATTCGCCCGCGCTGCGGCTGACGCTGCGCGCACAGCCGCGCTCCGGGAATTCTTCCGCTGCCGCCGCGTCTCCGCGTCCCGGCGAGCCCGGCCTTTTGCAGTCTTGCCTTGCGTGGTATGCTCGCTACTGTTCGGCGAAAATAGTTTCTGACCCAAACTGATTGCATGAAGCGCAGGTTGCGGACGTCCCAGCGGGCCAGGCCGGCCCGCAGAAAAAAAATCGCGACGAAAATCCGGGTGAAGCCCGCGGCGGCTTCGTCCAAAGCGGGCGCGGACTTCGCCGCCACGGAAACCCAGTTGCAGCTCATCACCGACATCACACCGGTCATGCTCACGCATTGCAGCCGCGACCTGCGCTACCGGTTCGTCAACCGCGCGTATGCCGAGTTTGTCGGTTTCAAGCCGGAACAAATCATCAACGCACCCATCGTGGACATCATTGGCCGGAAAGCTTTGGAAACGATTCGTCCGTACGTGGAGCGAGTCCTGCAAGGCGAGCGGCTGGAATTCGAAGTGGATGTGCCTTACCAGCGAACGGGGAGGCATTTCATGCACGTGGCCTACGCGCCGGAGCGGAACGCGGCGAATGAAGTGGTGGGCTGGGTCGCCGGCCTCACGGACATTACCGAGCGCCGGCAGACGGAAGAGGTGTTGCGGGAAAGCGAGACGCGCTTTCGCAATCTGGCCGACACCGCGCCGGTTCTGATCTGGATGTCCGGCCCGGATAAAAAATGCACCTACTTCAACGAGCAGTGGCTCGAATTCACCGGGCGGACACCGGCGCAGGAAATGGGCGACGGCTGGGCCGAGGGCGTGCATCCCGACGATCTCCTGCGCTGTCTGGAGATTTACGTGTCCGCCTTCGATGCCCGCAAGGAATTCGAGATGGAGTACCGGCTGCGGCGGTACGACGGCGAGTTTCGCTGGCTGCTCGATCACGGCGTGCCGCGTTTCTCCATCTCCGGCGAGTTTCTCGGCTACATCGGCACGTGCATTGACATCAGCGAACGCAAGGAAGCGGACGACAAATTGCGCGCGAGCGAAAACCGTTTTCGCCTGCTCGCGCGGCACGCGCCCGTGGGCATCTTTCGCTCGGACGCCCAAGGCGAGGCGGTTTACGTGAATGAAACCTGGTGCGAACTCGCCGGGCTGGAGCCGCACGAAGCACTGGGGCGGGATTGGCTGGCGGCGGTGCATCCGGAAGACCGCGAACGCGTGGCCTCCGGCTGGCAGGAGGCCGTGCGACTCGGCGAGCCGTCCGGCGCCGAGTTTCGTTTTCTGAACCACGGCAAGATCACCTGGGTGGATGGCAACGCCACGCCCATCCAGGATGCGTCGGGCCGCGTGACGGGATTTGTCGGCGTCGTGGCGGACATCACCGCGCGCAAACAGGCGGAGGAAACCTTGTTGCGCGCCCATGAGCAACTGGAACAACGCGTCCGCGAGCGCACGGCGGAATTGTCCGCCGTCAACGACGCGTTGCAGGCCAGCGAAACCAAATTCCGCGGCTTCGTGGAATCCGCGCCCGACGCCGTGGTGATCGTCGGCGCGAATGGACGCATCGTGCTGGTGAACGCGCAGACGGAGCGCCTGTTCGGCTACGCGCGCGCGGAACTGCTGGGCCGCGAGATGGAATGTCTCATGCCCAAACGTTTTCGCGGGCGGCACAAGGGTCATCGCCATGATTATGCGGCGGCGCCCCGCCCGCGGCCAATGGGCACGGGCCTGGAACTGTTCGGTCTGCGCAAGGATGGCAGCGAGTTTCCCATCGAGATCAGCCTCAGCCCGCTGACCACGCCGGAGGGCACGCTCGTCTGCGGCGCG
>SCTL01000045.1 GCA_004297495.1 Verrucomicrobiota bacterium | reverse complement strand
GGAAAACCCGCTGATGGCGTCCGCTAATGCCAAAGCCTGAATGTCTATGAAACGAATCACTGTCCTGCTGGCTGAAGATCACGCAATCGTCCGGGAAGGCTTCCGGTCATTGTTGAAACACGAACGTGATATTGAAGTGGTCGGCGAAGCGGAGACCGGTCGCCAGGCCGTCGCCCTGGTCAAAAAACTTCGGCCCGCCGTGGTCGTGATGGACATCGCCATGCCGTTGCTCAATGGTCTGGAAGCCACCCGGCAGATTCGCAAGGATTTTCCCGAAACCAAAGTGATCATTCTCTCTGCGCACAGCGATGACGCTTATGTCGAGCAGGTGACCGAGTTGGGCGCCGTGGGATTTTTGCTCAAACAAACCTCCTCCCACAATCTGCCCACGGCGATTCGCGAGGTGCAAAAGGGAAACACATTTTTCAGCCCGGCCATTTCCAAGCGCCTCAACGGTCGCGATCAAAAGTCGTCCAGCCTGCGGGGAGAACCCCGGAAGAAAATCAACCGGCTGAGTTCACGCGAGGTGGAGGTACTCCAGTTGATTGCCGAAGGCCAGCCCAACAAACAAGTCGCCGCCGAACTGGGCGTCACCTTCAAGACCATTGATAAACATCGGCAGCATCTCATGAGCAAACTCGACATCCATGACATCGCCGGTCTCACCCGCTACGCCATCGCCGAGGGCATCATTGAGAGCAATGTCCGCGTGACCATCCGTTAGCCCACTCGTGGGGGAGACACCCCACGGTCAACCCCGTCATGGCCCGCGGACGTTGTTCCGGCTTAATCTTGCCACGTGGAATTCATCCAAATCTCGCAAACCGGCGGGTCAGCCAACGCGCCAATTCGGTGGCCGGCTTATCCGCCCCGGCGCATTTCCGTGGTGGACCTGGAGATTTCCATCCATCAACGCAACACTGCGGTCTTGATTCACTTTGGCCATTTTTACAACCGGAAAAACAACAGACTCATCCAAATGAAAGGCAACCCATGTCCCTGATTTCTCTCGTGGTCACGCTGGTCGTCATCGGCGTATTGCTCTGGCTGGTCAACACCTACATCCCGATGGACGGAAAGATAAAAAAGATTCTGAACATCGTCGTGGTGATCTGTGTGGTCCTGTGGCTGTTGGTCGCCTTCGGCATTCTCAATAACAGTGGGGACATCCGCGTTCCACAGGTGCGGTAAAGATTTCGCCGGTGCGTAGTTGCGCGCCGTCGCGACACAAACGAGAGATTCCGGGTACTCTCTTTAATCCGACCAAACCGCAAGACAAACATGTACCGCGCAGCTAAGTCCAGTCCGACACGCTTTGTCGCTCACAACCGGTCCGTACCGAACCTGCCAGCCCGCTTTCGCCAGACCGTAGCCGCCAGACTCAACGAGTACAAAGCGAGGCTGCTGGAGGAATTCAGCAACGAGTCGAAGGTGTTTCTTCACTTTGTCCGGCTGGCCGTAAATGAAGCCGAGAGCCTGGCTTGGTCCACTTCGCTTGCGCACTTGTTCTTTCCGGCGCTGGCTGAGGAAAAAATTCAATACGCCCGGCAATGGACGAGTCGCCAGTGCCGGGTTGGCAGCGACTCGCCGCCCTTTCCATTACCACCAACCGCGAGACGATTCGGTGAAACAGCCGGCGGGATCAACCAACCGCGCGCTGTTCACGTTGACTGCAATCCGCCCGG
>SCTL01000490.1 GCA_004297495.1 Verrucomicrobiota bacterium | reverse complement strand
CGCTCACGGGTACGAACCAACCCGGCATCGTGAGCACGAACCAGATCATCGCCGATGATGGCGCGGGCGGACGGGCCACGAATGCCTTCACAGCCACCATCGTGTCCGATGCCGCGAACAATTCGCAGCCCATTCTCTATCCCGACACGCTTACAAACCTCGTCGCCGCCGTGAATGGCCGGCTCACCAATTACATCTCCGCGCTCGATCTGGATGGGAACACCAACTACTTCTTCACCTACTTTTACGACTATGCCTCCTACGTGAACGCCTCGAACACGGTTTACGTCATCACCAACGGGCAAATGAAAATCTCGCTCATCCCGGCCACGGGTTATGCGGGGCCGATCCGCATGTCGTTCTTCGTGAGCTCCGCCGCCAACTGGAGTGTTTATTACGAAAACAATCTCGACCCGAACATTTACCCCTGGCCGCCCTACGACGCGCGCGCGATTACTTTCGCCATCGGCGATACCAAGCTCTCGGCATTTGCCTCGAACTTCACAGCCAGGGCGGGGATTCCGTTCACGAACCAGTTGCTCGCCACGTTTACCAACGGCGTGCCGAACAGCGCCGCCACGAACTTCACCGCGTTCATCAACTGGGGCGACAACTCGACGAACAGCGGCACAATCCAGACCAACGTTTCCGGGCGCAAGGAAGTCCGCGGCGCGCACACCTATTTCACGCCCGGCGTATTTCCGGTCTATGTCACGCTCCAGAGCCGGCTCGGTGCGGAGTCCAACGTCATCGCCGTTGCCACCGTGCCGCCGGCAGTGGGTCTGACCCGCAGCAACACGAACAATGTTTTCCGCTGGCCCGCCTGGGCGGACAGCTACCAGGTGCAATCCCTCACGAACCTCACTTCCACCAACTGGCTGACCCTCACCAACGCGCCCACGCCGGGCGGATACGATTATGTGCTGACCAACGCCAGCACGCAGACGAGCTTGTTCTTCCGACTGAGGAAGTGACCGGAGAATTTCGCCCTTGCCGCTTGATCCGCCACTTCACAACGCGCGCGCAGCGACAAGTTTCATTGCTGATGAACCGGCAACCGATGGCGAACCCGAATGACTAGGTCGAAAACAACCTGTCAGCGTCCTGCTTTAGTCTCGCCAGCGCCCGCGCGCGATGGCTGAGGCGATTTTTCACATCCTCGCCCAGTTCGGCGAAGGATTGCGTGAAACCATCCGGCACGAACAGCGGATCGTAGCCAAACCCGCCCTGCCCACTCGGCGCAAACTGGATGCGGCCTTCGCACGCGCCGTCGAAGATCTGTGTCTGCAACTCGAACTCGTCGGCGTAACAAACCGGCGAGGCGCTCTCCACCAGATCACGTAGCACCGGCGTGAGCGCGATGACGCAACGGAATCGTGCCGAGCGTTTTTCAAGCGGAACGTCTTTCAACAGTCGCAGCAGCTTGGCGTTGTTGTCGGCGTCGGAGGAATTCGCGGACGAGGCGTCCGCGCTCCGATCCAACGCGGCGAAGCGTGCGGAGTGAACGCCGGGCGCGCCGTTGAGCGCGTCAACTTCCAGACCGGAATCGTCGGCCAAGACAAAGTGGATAGTTGATGGTTGATGGTTGATTGGTCGTGTGACCAGCCAGTGGGCGAGTTCAACCGCTTTCTTCGTCGCGTTGCCGGCAAAAGTATCGGCATCCTCAATCACGCTGGGCGCGGCGGGAAAATCTTTCAGCGTGAGATAGAGAAAGCCCTCCCCAAGGATGGCGCGAATCTCGGCGAGCTTGTGCGCGTTGCGGGTGGCGATGAGCAGCGTCGGCATGTGCCTGCTCATCCTGCGAAATGCGAGGCGACTGACAAGACGGAAAACCGTTCGCGCAGGTGAAACTTTCCGCCAGGCGAAGTCGTCCTGACAGTGCGGCGGCGAGGCGTTGGCAAAATCGTCCTTCAATAAGAAGCGAACCCAAATCGGCCAGAGTAAATTGCCAGCCACATTCGCCCGCGGCATCCCAGACTTGCCTAAAGGCTCGGCGGCGAATGAACTCGTGACCGTTTTGGGTCGCTTCAGTGGTGTGAGTGTCGAACCAAAAACTTGTTCCCGGAATTCTCCCGCGCCTCACAAATCCTGCCGGGCGCGATAAAATCTGAACAGCACATTGGTCGAGGTTGTGTCGGTCACGTTGAAGCTATTCGCGGGGGCAACGTTGGTGCTGAACGCAGTCCAGTTCACGAAGTTGGATGAACGCTCGGTCGCGTAAGTCTGGTTGGCAATCCCGAGCACCGTGAGCTTGAACTGGCCGCCGGGCAATCGCGTCGGGCTGGTCAGCACGGCATTCGTGAGCACGAAAACATTCACAACCGCTGACGTGGTCGCCGCGCCCTGATTGTCCAAGGCGCGCGCGGTGAAGGTGTAGTTGCCCGCCGCGACGTTGCTGACGTTGAAATTGTAAGGTGCGGCCGCGACGTTGCCGAGCAAGGCGCCGCCGGAAAAGAACTGCACGTTGGTCACGCTGCCGCCGGGATCGCTGGCCGTGGCTTTCAACGAGATCACCGCCGGGGCTTTGAATTTCGCATTGCTGACGGGATTGGTCAGGCTGACGGAGGGCGGCGTGTTCGCGGCGTTGGTGACTGTGATCGTGCCGTTCATCCCAAAGGACATATCATGCAACACACAGTAGTAGCCGAACCTGCCGGCGTCATTGAACGTAAACGAACAGGTGCCTGAAGAGAAAGTGCCCGCGCCACAAAACGCCTCCGCCGGTGAATTCGTCGCGCGTCCAGTGGCCGAATGGGAAAATCCAGAACCGTTGTTCCAGACGATCGTGTCGCCAACACCGATGGTCATTGTCGGCGGTTGAAAAGCGAAGTTCACCATCTGGACCGTGTAGGTTGCGGCCCGCGCTTCGTTCGCCAAGCCCAGCATGGCCATCAGGCCCGTTAAACAAAAAATCAGCTTCGTGTCTCTTCGTATCATCTTCACGAGATAAGAAGTACGGAAAAACAATTTGTTCCCGTGTGGCTGGCTGTCGCAGGTCCCTCGCGCCCCGAAGAAAAATCAGCAATCGCTGACAGAGCTCACCGATCGAAAGAAAGCATCACGAGCTGGGCACTGCGCTCATGGCGGACGAATCCAATAAATGTTCCCATCAACCTGCGTCAGCGCGTTCGTTCCAAAGTTGAGCCAGCCAAGGATGGCTTCGTTCATCCGCGGCGCGACATAAAACGGCGCGGCCCCGCCCCGGTCGAGACTGGTGCCAAAATGAAATGGCCGGTCGCCAACCAGACGCCCGCGCAGCGCGGCTGAACCCGAGGGCGAAACGTTTGCGACAGCGGACACGGCAATTACCGGGGAACCGTTGAGCGGCTGCAAACTGATGCTCTTCACGCCGGCCTGCGGGGCGGGATTGGTTTTGGCGTTGAAAACATTTCGCCTCGCCGTGATGTCGCTCGTCCATAAGCCGTCAGTCGCGCTGCCGGTGATCGTATCGGTGCTGTCGGTAACGTCGAGGTGCAGGTCGAGCGCCACGGGACTTTGCCGTGGCCGCGCGATGGCCGTCCGGGCCAGGCCGGTGAGTGGATCAAATTTTCCGCGCACGGCGACACGCCGGCCCGAGAGGATGAGGTTGCCCGTGAACGTGCCGCTCTTCGTCACGCTCAGAGTCAGCAGGCCGGAACTTTCAGCGGTCAATGAATTGGTGTTCCAAACCAGGCCGGCAAAATTCCCCGCGCGCGCCGTGAAGGGATTCGTCACAAAGCGCGCCGTGAGCGTAAGGTTCGAGCGCATGATGAAATTCAAAATCGGACCTTGCGACGACACGCCCTCACCCTCCCATTTGTCGAAAATCCAATCCTTCGCGGGCTTGGCGGTGAGTTGGTGAGCGGTGCCGATTTCCAATAACCTGCCGTTCAAGTCCGGCGTCACTGTCCTGCTCCCAGCAGGATCAACGAACACAGTCAGCGCGTTCGTGACGACGTAAGTGTAGAACCGCGTGACGGTGGGCGATGGGTTCAATGCCTGATCCGTGGCGCGCACGCGCACCGCGTTTGGCCCAGCGGCCAGCGTGACCTGCCTGCTCCACTCGGTAGTGCCAGCAGCCAGCAGCCACGGGCCGTTGTTGACTTGCACGTCCACGCGCAAGACGCTCACGTCGTCGCGGGCAGTGCCGGCCAACGTCACCAATGCATTCGTGCGACGCGAAAAATTCGGCGGCGAGTTCGT
>SCTL01000044.1 GCA_004297495.1 Verrucomicrobiota bacterium | reverse complement strand
GGAGAATTTTCTCACGAGCGACGCCAACGCCATCGTCGCCCACACGCGGCAGGTGGTTTATCTCAACGATTACGATGTGGCCACGGTCACCCGCGACCGTTTCGACGTGCAAAATCTCGGCGCGGACACGGCGCAGGTGCAGATTCACAACCTGGAGTTCAGCGCGGAGGACGCGCAGCGCGGCGAGTTCGCGCACTTCATGCTCAAGGAAGTTTTCGAGCAACCGCGCACGGTGGAGAACGCGCTGCGCGGGCGCGTGGACCTCGAAGGCGCGACGGCGAAATTCGGCGGACTGAATCTGACTGCCGCCGAGTTGCGTGGCGTGGATCGCATCATCATTGCCGCCAGCGGCACAAGCTGGCACGCGGCGCTCGTGGGCGAGTACTTGATTGAGGAACTGGCGCAGATTCCGGTCGAGGTCGAATTCGCGCACGAATTCTGTTATCGCAACGCGCCGCTGGAGCCGAACACGATCCTGCTCGTCATTTCGCAATCCGGCGAAACCGCGGACACGCTGGCGGCGTTGCGCGAAGCGAAGCGGCGCGGGCACAAGGCGCTCGCCATTGTGAACGTGGTCGGCAGCACGATCGCGCGCGAGGCGGATGGCGGGATTTACATGCACGCCGGGCCGGAGATCGGCGTGGCTTCGACCAAGGCGTTTGTGGCCACGCTCACCATTTTGACTTTGCTGGCGGTGCATCTCGGGCGGTTGCGCCAGATGTCTTCCCGCCGGGCGCTGGAAATTCTACGCGCGCTCGAAGCCGCGCCGAAACAAATCGAGGCCATCCTTGAGACGGACGGTTCGCTGAAGAAACTCGCGCTGCGTTACGCGCAAGCGGAGGATTTCTTTTTTCTGAGCCGGGGCTGCACTTTTCCCGTGGCGTTGGAAGGCGCGTTGAAGTTGAAGGAGATCTCCTACATCCACGCCGAGGGCTACGCGGCGGCGGAAATGAAGCACGGGCCGATTGCGTTGATTGATGACAAGACGCCGACGGTGTTCATCGTGCCGCAGGATGCGATGTATGAGAAGACGATGGCGAACCTGGCGATGATCCGCGCGCGGCGCGGGCCGATCATCGCGCTGGCGACCGAGGGCGATACGCAGATCAAGTTTGTGACGGACGACGTGGTGTATCTGCCGAAAACTTTGGACGTGGTGTATCCGATCCTCGCGACCGTGCCCTTGCAATTGCTGGCGTATCACATCGCCGTCGCGCGCGGTTGCGACGTGGACAAGCCGCGCAATCTGGCCAAAAGCGTGACGGTGGAGTGAGCGGGTTTTACCTCGCGAGGGAGAATCGCTTGAGCGCGACGTCGAACACGACTTCACCCTCGCCTGCCTTGAACGGCGGTGAAAGGAACGGCAGGTAGCCATCCGCCGCGAATTGGAAAACGAAGTCGTGCGGCGTGGAACTGATGAACAGCGGGGATTCGTAGGAGAGATCGTATTGACCTCCGGAGAATCCGCGCACGAGACCGTTCTGAAGGTTCGGCGCATGAGGATCGGCCGCGTTCGGCAGGCCGGGCGTGACGGTGAAATGGGCAATGGGCTGGCCGGTTTCCTCGTCCTTGACCAAGCCGCGAATTCGCAGCGGTGGCGCGAGGTGGACGATGATTTCGTCGCGGGTTTCGGCAGGCACGGTCTCCCAGCGCCGGGCCATGAAGCCGGGCTTGGAGATATCCAACCCGAAGGCTTTTTGCGGCGCGGACTCCCACTCGAACCGGCCGGCTTCATCCGTCTTGGTGCTCCACTCCAGCGTTCGTCCTTTGAAGTAATTCGGGTTGTTCTCCAGTTCGGACAAGCCGCTGAATGAAATTTCCACGCCGGGAATCGGGTTGCCAAAGCGCCCGGTCACGCGGCCTTTGATGAGGCGTCCGGGTTTGAGCGTGAGGTCCAGCGGCTCGTTCGTCTTCGTGATCGTGAGCGTCAGAAATTCCGGCTCGCGACCGGGGGCGCTGATGGTGAAATAATTTTCGGCCGGGCGTAAATTTTTGAGCGTGAAGTTTCCCTGCGCGTCCGTCGTGGCGCGAACCACGCCGGCGGCGTAGCGGTCTATCCCCACGAAAATCGTCGCGTTGGTGGCGGGTTGTTTTGGCGAGAGACGAACGGTGCCGGTCAGCGAACAGCCGCCGCTGAGCTGCAAGACGGCTTTCTCCGCCCAAAAATCCACGGACGCGACCAACTGGCCGGTGAGGCCGTGTTCGGCGGGATGCTCAGTCACGAAGGAGGTGCGCGGAAAATTCGTGTGCTGAATGTTGACGCCAAAATCCTGAAAGCCCTTGGGAATACCACGCAAGACCCAGCGACCGTGCGCATCCGTCCGCGTGGCCAGGCTGGCGATGTGCGTGGATTCACCCTCGGTGTCGCCAAAATTGAACTGGCTGAACGTCACGTGCGCGTCCGGCACGGGTTGGCCGGCGTCGTTGACCACCACGCCGCCGATTTCTCCCGGCGTGCCCGCCTTGAGACGAGTGGTGACCATTTCTGGAATCGAACCGGACTGCCACGATATTTGTTTGCCGGTGTAACCGTCCCGGCTCAATTCGAGCAGCACGGATTTCAACTGGCCGGTCGGATAGCGGACGACTCCGCTCCCATCCTCGCCCGTGTAAAACACCGGCGAGTAACCACGATCATCGTCCGGGAAAATCAGATACGCGCGTCCCGCCACCGAGGGCACGGGTTTGCCGGTGTCCTGGTCCACCACCCGCACCCGGAGTTGTCCGTCGAACGGCTGGTCCTTCATCCACGCAATGGGCGGCGGCGAGCGGCGCGTGGGATCGTTGTCCGCCACCGTCGCCGCGATCAACCCGTAGCAAGCCTGCTGTTCGGTGGAAACCACGTCCATGGATTTGACGAGTTTATCGGGACGCGGGTTGGCGAACACGCTCTTGAACAAACGCGTCGTCGTCTGCCGGCCCAACCGTGATCCCGGCCCGCGCCAGCAGATTTTCGAGTTCGTGTCGGTCATCACCTCGCGCTCCTCCGAGATGAACCGTTTCCAGTCGCGCACGTGGCCGCCGTAAACGATGGGAAATTCGCGATGCGAACCATCGGCGTAGTTCAACCGGATTTTCGCGATCACGTTGCCGTCGGTGTCCGGCCACTTGGCGTAATGAATCAAATCCAACTGGTCGAACTTCCGTCCGATGGGAATGTTCTCGAGGCTTTTGGGGTGACTCTCGCCGCGACTCTCGACCGACGCCCGCCCGAACAGGAGCGCTTGTCCGCTGATCCGGAACGGCAACCCATCAAACACTTGGTCGCCTTTGATCGAATCATAATACGTCACCGGCTGTCCGCTTTGCTCGAAAGGCTGCAAGTAACTTCCGAGTTCCAGCATCAGCGGCTCGGCCCGCGGCCCGCCCTGGCGAACTTGCGGCTTGCTCGACGCGCAGCCAGCGCCCACGAGCAACAGCCACGAAGCCAGAAACAATACGACTCCCGTCATGAGGGACGCGCATGAAACCTCCGTTGCCGTTCTCGATGACCCGCTTGCGATGCCGGTATTGGATTTCATTAACCTATGCTCCAGTCCACCAGTCGAACACAAAACCGCCGCCCCGAACCATCAGTTGATGCCGTAACTAAAACACATCCTTGCTTTTCGCGCCAGCGCATGTCTCAACTTTCTGGTGCTTGTTTCTGTGAAACGAATTGTCGGGGTCATCCCGGCGCGCTACGCCTCCACGCGCTTTCCCGGCAAGCCGCTTGCTCTCATCGCCGGCAAACCGCTCCTCCGGCGCGTCATCGAGCAATGCCAGAAGGCCGCGTCCTTGAGCGACATCATCGTGGCCACCGATGACTCGCGCATCGCCGATGCCGTCAAGAATTTCTGCCGGGTCGAGATGACGCGCGCAGATCACCCGAGCGGCTCGGATCGCATCGCCGAAGTCGCGGCGCGGTGCGAATGCGACGCGGTGGTGAACATTCAGGGCGACGAACCGCTGATGGACCCGGCGGTGATTGATGCCGTGGCCGGCGCGCTCAAGGACGGCGAAATGTCCACGGCGGCCACGCCCATCAAGAATCTTTCCGAGTATGACAATCCGAATGTCGTGAAAGTCGTTGTCAACGCCGCCGGTCGCGCCCTATATTTTTCGCGGCGCACGATCCCGTATCTGCGCGAGGCCGCCAGCCGTCCGGTGAGCGAACAGTTGGCGGCGTTTCCTTTTTTGAAGCACCTCGGCATTTACGGTTACCGGCGGGAAACGTTGTTGAGACTGGTAAAGTTTCCGGTTTCGCCGCTGGAGAACGCGGAGAAGCTGGAGCAGTTGCGCGCGTTGGAAAACGGCATCCCGATTGCCGTCGTGAAAGTGGATTACGACAGCGTGGGCGTGGACGTGCCGGAGGACGTGGCGCGCGTGGAAAAGATTTTGCGGGCATGATTAGCCGCAAGAGAACACAGAGAACACGAAAGAATTTTCTGGTTTCAATTCTTTGCGTTCTTTCGCGGCAAAAACATATTTGAAATGAAATACATCTTCGTAACCGGCGGCGTGGTGAGTTCGTTGGGCAAGGGCCTGACAGCCGCCGCGCTCGGCACGCTGCTCGAAAATCGCGGCCTCAAAGTCGCGCTGCAAAAATTCGATCCGTATCTCAACGTTGATCCCGGCACGATGTCGCCGTTCCAGCACGGTGAAGTTTATGTGCTCGACGACGGCGCGGAAACCGACCTCGACCTCGGCCATTACGAGCGGTTCACGAGCACCAAGCTCTCCCGCCTCAACAATCTGACGAGCGGCCAGGTTTATCAGACCGTGCTCAACAACGAGCGCGAAGGAAAATATCTCGGCAAAACCGTGCAGGTCATTCCGCACGTCACGGACGAAATCAAAAACCGCATCCACAACCTCGCCGCCCAGTCGAAGGCCGACGTGCTGATCACCGAAGTCGGCGGCACGACCGGCGACATCGAGGGCCTGCCATTTCTCGAAGCCATCCGCGAATTCGCGCTCGAAGCCGGCATCGGCAACACCTGCTTCATTCACGTCACCTACGTCCCGTTCATCAAAGCCGCCGGCGAGTTGAAGACCAAGCCCACGCAGCAAAGCGTCGCCAAACTCCGCGAAATCGGCATCACGCCGCACATCATTTGCGCGCGGTGCGAGAAGCCGCTCGACAAGGAACTGCGCCAGAAGATTTCCC
>SCTL01000489.1 GCA_004297495.1 Verrucomicrobiota bacterium | reverse complement strand
CCGCCGACCAAGACCACGGCTTGCATTCCGTTGTTCATGGGCTGGCGCTCCAAGCATGTGCTCCGTGCTCAGAAAAATGAAACGGCAGGATTTGTCCACCGCAGGCTTTGAGTGACTTGATGACGGCGTAGCGTTGCGCCGGGTCGCACATGAAAATGATAAAGCCGCCGCCGCCCGCGCCGGAGATGCGGCCCGAGTAAGCGCCGGCTTGCATCGCGGCTTGATAGGCCTGCTCGATGGCGGGACTGGTAATGCTGCTGGCGAGTTTTTTCTTCGCTTCCCACGAGCGGCCCAGCACGCGCGCGATTTCGCGGATGTTGGATTTCAGGAGCGCCTCTTTCATCGCGAGCGCATCCTGCTTGAGTTCCATCGTGGCGGCGATGGCGGATTCGTCCATCTGCTCGACGCGGGTTTTTTGTTCCTGAATCACGCCGGCGGATTCGCGCGAGACGCCGGTGTAGTAGAGCACCATGGAGCTTTCGAGTTCGTGCGCGATGCTGTTGCGGATGCGGAGTGGGTTCACGATGACGCGTTCGTCGGCGTAGAATTCCATGAAGTTGAATCCGCCGAACGCCGCGGCGTACTGATCCTGTCGACCGCCGAGCAGACCAGCGTCGGTGCGCTCGATGTCGAAGGCGAGGCGGGCGAGGTCGTATTCGCCGAGCGGGAGTTTCAGCCATTCGGCATAGGCGCGAAGCATCGCGACGACGAGCGTGGAGGACGCGCCGAGACCCGAGCCGACCGGCGCATCGGAGAACGTGCTCAGTTTGAGCGAGAGCGGTTTGCCGCCGTTGAATTCCTTTACAACGCGATTGTAAATGGCGGCGTGCAAGGGCAGGGGATTCTCCAGCGGGAAGCGGTCGGCGGCGCGGGCGGAGAAATTCTTCTCACGATCAAGCGCGATGAATTCGACGTGACCGCTGCTGGTGGGTTCGAGATGGCAACAGGCGTAGGCGTCAATGGTGGCGTTGAGAACGTAGCCGCCGTAGCGGTCGCAAAAGGGCGAAACATCGGAAGCACCGCCGGCGAGACCGAGACGGAGCGGAGCGCGGGAGCGGATCATCATGGGAGGGAAGAGTCGAAAGTTGAAAGTTGAAAGCAGAAATCGGAACGGCGTGAACCGGAGCTGCGGATGGGCGATGGATGCGCCAGATTTCCATTTTCCCAATTTCTGCTTTCTGCTTTTCCGTCTGGCAAGCTGCCGCCCGTGGTTGTTTTGCCGGAGTTCAGGCAAAAAACTTGTGGCGAGTCTGAATTGTCGTTTCCAAGCATGTCGCTTGGTTGGCGCGTCAGTCCTCTGCGCGCCGGAGCTCCGTTTCAAACCGCAGCGCGCACGGAGAGACGCGCCCTACCTGCTCAATCTCCCAGCACCGTCAAAATCAGCGGCAGCACACGGCGGCTGTTCTTGCTCCAACTGCGGAGCATCTTGATGCGGCGTTCCACGTGATCGCGATGTTCGGACGGAACGGTTTTCAACAAATCGGTCAGGTGATTGAGGCGCTGTTCCCCTTCGCCGAGGTGCGGCTCGATTTTCTCCCGCAGGAAACGTCCGGCGAGATTGCGGAGTTCGGCCACCGCTTCGTAATGAACGCGCCTGTCGCCGGGGACATAAACTGTGCGCAGCGCGCCGAGGCTGTTGAGAAACTTGAGTCCCTGACTGGCGGAGCCTTTGCTGAGTTTGAGTTGGTGCATGAGGTCATCCATCGCCAGGGGGCGCGGTGAGATGAAGAGCAGGCCGTAAATCTCCCCGAGCGAGCGCGGTTGGCCCAACATGCG
>SCTL01000488.1 GCA_004297495.1 Verrucomicrobiota bacterium | reverse complement strand
GAAATTAGAATGGTTGTCACAAAAAGTTTTGGCCGTGGAGACAAACAGCCCCCTCACCCGGCCTCCGGTCACCCTCTCCCCATCCGATGGCGGAGAGGGACGGGGTGAGGGGCCATTGGCATTTGAAACCCTCTTGTCGCAAATCGAATCTACCTGCCCCGCCGCATCGTCGCGCGTTTCATTTCAAGGTCCGCGTCCTTGCGCTTCAAATCCTCGCGCTTGTCGAACTGCGCTTTGCCCTTGCCGACACCGAGCGCGACTTTCACCCGCCCGTTCTTCCAGTAAAACGAAAGCGGCACGAGCGCGTTGCCCTTCACGGCGGCCAGTTCAAACAGCTTCCAGATCTCCGACTTGTTGAGCAGCAATTTGCGGACGGCTTTGGGCTGATGATTCTGGAGATTGCCGTGGGAGTATTCATCAATGTGCGCGTTGTAGAGAAACACCTCGCCGTTCTCGACCCGCGCGAACGCGTCGGCAATCTGCCCCTTGCCCGCGCGCAGGGCCTTGACCTCCGTGCCGTGCAACACGATGCCCGCCTCGAACGTTTCGAGGATGTGGTAGTCCCGTCGGGCCTTCGAGTTGGTAACGATGTCGGCCATCTGATGAAAAACTCAAAGCAGAAAGTAGAAAGCTGAAAACTGAAATTCCTTTCAGCTTTCAGCTTTCAAGATTTCAGCTTTTGCTTTTTAGTGCTTCTTGCCGCGCTTCTTGGGCATGGGGCGAACCAGCGCCTCCAGTTCGGGCATGTCCCAGCCGATGCAATCTTCCAGAATCTCGCGCAAGGCGATGTCCGCCGCGCCGAGATTGGTGTAGTTCTGGATCAGCGGACGGCCCATCCCGCCGCCGCCGGCGTTAAGCTGGCGCACGCGGCGCGAAACGATGTTGATGAGCACGTTGGGGTTGCCAACCTTTTCCAAAGCTTTCTTGCAGAGTTCAGAGTTCACAGTTTTATCGAGTCAAAATCGAGCGCACAGCATAGCCAATCCGTTCCGCAGGGCAATCTCTATTCTTGCCAATTTGGGCGAGTAAGAACGGGCCAAGCCAACTGCGCGCTTGCTCCATCGCGTCGCATTTCCTAAAACCTCACCCGCATGGCCGCATCAAAACGGAACTCCACCAAATCCAATTTCAATCTGGACGCCTTTCTCGCTTCCTCCACCGAGCAGGTCAACGCCGCGCTCGATCATTTCCTGCCGTCGGAGAAAACCAAGCCCGCCACGATTCACAAAGCGATGCGTTACTCGCTCTTCGCCGGCGGCAAACGCATGCGACCCGCGCTCGCGCTCGCGGCGGCGGCAGCTTGCGGCGGACGCGCAGCGGATGCGCTGCCGCTCGCGTGCGCCGTCGAGTGCATTCACACTTACTCGCTCGTGCATGACGATTTGCCGGCGATGGACAATGACGATTTCCGCCGCGGCAAACCGACGAATCACAAAGTTTTCGGCGAAGGCATCGCCGTGCTCGCGGGCGACGCGTTGCTCACCCAGGCGTTCGAGATCGCCGCGCAATGCCGGAGCTGGCCGCGCTATTCGCATCGCGACATCATTCTGGAAATCGCCAGGGCTTCCGGTTCGTTACAACTCATCGCCGGGCAGGTGGCCGATCTCGAAGGCGAGGGCAAGAAGACTTCCGCCGCGCAATTGAAATACATCCACGAGCGCAAGACCTCCGCGCTGCTCTGCTGCTCCGCGCGCCTCGGCGGCATGAGCGCGAACTGCTCGCCCACCCAACTCGCGGCGCTTACGGACTTCGGCTATCACGTCGGCCTCGCGTTTCAGGTCATTGACGACATCCTCGACGTGACGCAGACGAGCGAGCAGCTCGGCAAGACCGCCGGCAAAGACACCAAGGCGCAGAAGGCGACGTATCCGTCCATCGTCGGTCTGGAAAAATCGCGGAAGATCGCGACGGAACTGACGAACAAAGCGTTCGCGTCGCTGAAACCGTTCAAAGGAAAAGCCGTGGCGCTCGAAGCGCTGGCGGAATTTTTGTTGAAGCGAGATCGGTAAGGCAACGGACCTTTGAGCATCCCAGCCAGCTAACACAAATGCGTTGGGTCAAACACTAAACGGACTTCGGCCTCCCTTCGCAATTCGTCAACTCCGGCGCGCGGGCGTCCCGCCCGCAGCGTTTCCGACCGCGAGAAAGCGGTGCCACTTCCCGAAGCGGTTTAAACTGTTGGGTGCGCTGCGGGCGGGACGCCCGCGCGCTGCTCTTGTGCGACCGGTTCGAGCGACAAGCCCTGGAACTTTAACTCCAACTTCATTTCAACGCCGCCGTCACAATGTTTTGCGCTTCGGCGATGATGTCGTCGAGATGCCCCGCGCCTTTGAAGCTCTCGGCATAGACCTTGTAAATGTTTTCCGTCCCCGAAGGACGCGCAGCGAACCAGCCGTTCGCCGTGCAAACTTTC
>SCTL01000487.1 GCA_004297495.1 Verrucomicrobiota bacterium | reverse complement strand
GCCATCAAACGGAATCTGCGCCTGAATGGTCGTGCCTTTGCCTGGAGTGGATGTGACAGCAAAGTTCCCATTGACCATCTCCACCCGTTCTCTCATGCCGAGCAACCCCAATCGCTTTTGTTTTTTGGCGTGAAGCGCGCGTTCCGTCGGAAGGCCTTTGCCGTTGTCTTTTATTTTCAGGCAAATGTATCCGTTCAGTTTCTGAACGCTCACTATGACACGGCTGGCTTGCGCATGGCGGGCCACATTGTTGAGCGCTTCCTGGGCGATGCGATAGAGCACGGTGCGTTTGTCGCCGTTCACTTGTTCAACCGCCGCAAAGGCCGACAGGCTGACATGGATACCGGTCTCTTCCTTGAAGCCTTTCATGAACGTATGGAGTGCGGGAATCAGACCCAGGTCATCCAGTACGGTCGGGCGCAGTTCACGGGCGAAACGATGCACGATGTCCACGGAGTGCTCCACCAACTGCTGGGTGCGGGCGATGCTGCGTTCAAGGCCTTTGGTGTTGATGGCGGCCTCCTTTTTCAGAGTCGCCAACCGGACATTGATGCTCGTCAAAGTCTGGGCGATGACATCATGCAGTTCGCGGCTGATCCGCTTGCGCTCTTCCTCCTGCGCGGAGAGAAGCTGCCGGGAGAGCAGCCGCAATTGTTCCTGCATCTGCCGCGATTGCTCCAGCAACAGCGCGTAGTGTTGCTCGCTTTTCCTGAGCGATTCCTCCGCCACCTTGCGCTGGGCGATTTCCTGTTTCAACTGCTGATTGGAAGCGGCCAGGTCCGCACTGCGCTGGCGCATCGTGCGGTTCAATTGATCCAGGCGGATGTTGGTTTCCCGCGCGGTGCGATGAGTTTTCTCAATCGGGGTGAGGGCCTCGGCGAAAAAATTTCCTGCGCGCCGGACCATCCCATCCCGGGTGCTGGGGGAGTGGGTCGGCAACACCAGGGTGATCAACGCTTGCTCGTGAATCCTGAGCAAATCCAAGGTGTCCACCCCGAGGGTCAGGGCCTTGCGCCCCAAGCCTTGCGCCGACGCGGGGCTTGCCTGTGGCCCTTGCTTCAGGTGCTTCCGCAACGCGGCCTGATACTGGCGCGATAACCCGTTCATCTCACGTTTCATGATGTTTTCGGTATTCACGGGCGAAGCGTTTGATGCTTTCCACTGACTTATCCACCAGTCGCCGCGTGCTGGCAATTTCTTTCTGGAGACCTTCGGCGTTGAGGCCGGCCTCCTTTTTCAAGGTCAACAGCCGGACGTTGATTCCCAATAAAGTCTGGGCAATTTCATCCTGCAAATCATGGCTGATCTTCTTTCGCCGGTCCTCGTGCGCCGACAGAATCCGGTGGGTCAGGTGCTGCAAATGTTTTTGCAGGCGACGTGATTCCTGCAAAAGCTTTCGGGAGTGTGCCTCGCTTTTCTTGAGGGCTTGCTCCACGGACTTGCGCCGGGCGATTCCCTGTCGCAAGGACTGGTTGGAGGCCGCCAGATCCACCGTGCGCCGGCCCAGCGTCTTGCCGAGTTGACTCAAGTGGAGACTGGCCTTGACCGCGGCCTGATGAGTCTTCTCGATCGGAATGATGGCCTCCGCAAAAAAAATCTCCGCGCGCTCGATGATCCCATCTTTGCTGCTGGATGCCTCCAGAGTTGCAAGTGCTCCCGTGTGCATCCGCGCCACGTCCAGTGTCTCCAGCCCGATGGCCACAGCCCGGCGTCCCAGTCCCCGCGCCGATGCGAGGTTGGCCTGCGGGCCTTGCTTCAGATGCTTTTTCAACGCCGTCACATATTGTTGCGACATGACGCTCAACTTACGCTTCATTATTTATGCCCAATTCACGCACCGCGCGAAACGCAGCGCCGTAGATTGTCCGGCCAACCGAGTGTTTGATTCTGCGTCGGCGGGACAACGAACCGATGTAAACTACTTAATCATCCGTCGGTTGCTCCATGCTGTCTATGGGGGAACTCCCCAACGTGCGCGACGCGCTCATTTCGGCTGGCCGTCATCGGCGGGGAAATGTGAGGTGCAATGGCCGCTTGAGTTCGCGTTTCAGGCCAAGCCAGTGAAAGGAAACGCGAGCGTGCCGGGCAGGCTGCTTGAGCGCGACGCACCGGCGAAGACAGATCAAGTGGAGCAACACCCGACCGGAGGCGGTGTCCGATAATTTGAGGAGTGTGATCATGGTGCCGCTTCAAGCCGCGATCTTGGTTGCGCTTTCGATCCTCGGATGCAAGCCGTAGCGCAAAAGTTTTTCCCGCATGGTTGGGCGCGAAACGCCGAGCCACTTGGCGGCCTTGGATTGGTCTCCAGCCGCCAGTTGAATGGCTTGACTGTAAACCTCACGCTCGGCGGCGGCGGCCACCCGGGCGTGAGCACCATCCAACTCGCTGCGCATCACCTTCGCGAGGAGGTCAGCAACATAAGCCGTCAGCGGTTGATCCCCGGCTGGAAGCGGCGCCACCGTTTTGGCCACCGCATCTTGAGCAATCGCCTCCTGCACGTCACTCAAGCTGATGATGCCATGCGAGGAAACCAGCGCGCGACGAACCACATTCTCCAATTCGCGCACGTTGCCCGGCCACGACATTTCCTGAAGACAATCGAGCGCGTCCGCGTGAATCTGCGGTTCGGGATTGCCGACCAACTCCTTGCCGTATCGGTGCATGAAATATTCCACCAGGATCGGGATGTCCTCCCGGCGCTCGCGCAGCGGGGGCGAAACAATCACTGCTACATTCAACCGGTAATACAAATCCTCGCGGAATTCCTTTTCCAAGATGGCCAGCTTGAGATCGCGATGCGTCGCGGCGATGACGCGCACATTCACCGTGATCGTTTCTTTTCCGCCGACCCGCTGAAACGTTTTCTGCTGCAACACCCGCAGCAGCTTGGACTGAAGATTGATGCTCATGTCACCGATCTCATCCAAAAAAATCGAACCTTGGTCCGCCTGTTCAAAGCGCCCGATCAGCCGCGCCTTGGCATCCGTGAACGCGCCCGCTTCGTGTCCGAACAATTCGCTCTCCAGCAGTTGCTCGGAAATCGCCGCGCAATTGACGATGATGAAAGGCTTGTCGTGCCGTGCGCTGTGGCGATGAAGCGCCGTTGCCACCAATTCTTTCCCGGTGCCGGTTTCGCCCCGGATGAGCACGGCGACGGATTTGGCGGCCAGCCGCCCGATCTGTTTATACATCGCGTGCATCACGGCGCTGGTGCCGATGATCGCATCCGGTTCCGCGAGCGGCACGGGCACCTTGGGACGCTCACGTTGAAAGCGTGTGTCTTCGACCGCTTGATGGATCAGCGTTGTGAACGCGTTCCAATCAACCCGGCCTTTGATGATCGAATCGTAGGCGCCGAGCTTCATGGCCTCGATGGTCGTCTGCGTCGTGGGTTTGGCGGTCATCAGGATCACTGCCAAGGAAGGTTTGGCGGCTTGCAATGCACTGACGATGTGAAGCCCTTCTTTGCGCTGTTCGTCCGAACCCGACAAGTGGAGACCGGTCAAGACCACATCAAAGTTTTCCTGCTTGGCGCGCGCCAACCCGGCCTCGGCAGTCGCCGCCGTCTCAACCTCATAACCTTCTACTCGAAGCACGCGCTCAAATTCTTCGGCGTCAGATTTCTTATCGTCAATAATTAGGATGTTGCCCTGTTCGTTCATGATGACCATTGCAGTATCTGTCGGTCGCTTCAACTCGTCGATGGGGGAAGTCCCCAACCAGCCACGCGCTCATTTCCTGCACGCGGGAATTCCGACAACGCGTCGTCGAATTCTTTAAACCTCGCGACACACCTCTGCACAAGATTGGTTGAGGGTCAGTAAGGGAGTGTTTCCATTATTCACCGTGGGGGAGACCCCCCGCTGTTAGGGGTCGGTCCTTCGCGTAGTGTACCACTCGATGATAAATCCAAAAGCACAGAACAAAGAGAACACTGCGGCGTCACTGGCAAGACTG
>SCTL01000486.1 GCA_004297495.1 Verrucomicrobiota bacterium | reverse complement strand
AGTTCCTCGGCGCTACGGCGGAGGAACTGCGGGCCGATCCGGAGGCGCAAAAGGAATTTGAACTACTCGGCGGTCGCGTGGCTGTGCCGATTGTGAACCGCGACGCGCTCGTCGGCATCGCCGTGTTCGATGGCCGCATCACCGGCGAACCGCTGCCCAATGCGGAACTCGAACTCGTCTATCATTTGCTCGAACAAGTCGCGCTCGGTCTGCGCAACATCTGGATGCACGACCAGATGGCGGCCAACCACAAGCTGCTCACCGGCGCGCTGCGCGAACTGGGCAGCGCCTGTCTCGTCATCAACAGCGACCTCAAAATCGTTCATGCCAACAAGCTGGCGCGGAAACATTTTGCGCAATCCACGCGGCAGACCGGCGACATGGATTTCACGGACCTGCCGCAAGTTATCGCCAGCAAGGTCTATCAAGTCATGCGCACCGGCGCGGCGGTGGCGGCGTTCCGTTATGAACCGGAAAAGCCGGCCGGCGCGGTGTATTCGGTCACGGTCGTGCCGTTTCAACGCCAGACTTCCGGAGCGCCCGGCTCGGTGTTGCTCACGGTCGAGGACCACACGCAAAGCGAGCAATTGCGCCGGCTGGAAGTGGAAGCTTCGAACCTCCGCTTGATTCGAAACATGGCCGACCGGCTCGTGACCGAGATCGGCAACGCCATGGTGCCCATCTCCACGCACCACCAGTTGCTGGGCGAGAAATTTCGCGACGCCGAATTCCGCGCGTCGCTCGAAGCCGCGCTCGGCGAAAGCGTCAAGCGCGTCATGCGCCTCGTCAACACCATGCGTTTCCTCGCCATGGACGCGCCCGCCGGCGGGGACACGGTTTCCCTTTCTCCGTTGATTGAAGAAGCTTTTCAGGAGGCGCGAAAGTATCAGCCGACCAAGGCGTCGCAGTTGAAGTACGAAAATGCCGGACAGATTGCGAACGTGGCGGGCGACAAGGC
Organism: Verrucomicrobiota bacterium; assembly: GCA_004297495.1. GTDB lineage: Bacteria > Verrucomicrobiota > Verrucomicrobiia > Limisphaerales > JADLHS01 > SCTL01. The sequence goes on along the minus strand of SCTL01000486.1, from coordinate 1,238 downwards.
CGCGCTGAAACATGCGCTCACCGAAGTCCTGATCAACGCGCTTCAGGCCAATCCCGCGGACCCGAAGGTCGGCGTGAAATTGGAGACCGAGACCGACAACGGCACCGCCACCAAACTGCGCATCGAAGTGCAGGACAACGGCCAGGGCTTCACCGCCGAGACGGCGGAAAACGCCACGTCGCCCTTTTACACGAACCGCGTGGTGGGGCTTGGCCTCGGACTCACGGTCTGTCGCAAGATCATCGAGACCCATCACGGCAAATTGGAAATCGTGCCGCCCAAGACCGGCGGGCACGGCGTCGTGCGCATCTCGCTGCCGGTCGCGGAGCCGAAGAGCGGTAAGAACTGACCGCAGCCGATCCGCCACCGTTCACCCGCAGCCAGCGTGAAGCGTGTAAACGCTTTTTGCTCATCGTGTTTCTTCCATAGGATTTGCGCTTGAGGCGGGGAGGGCTTTGGTTAGGATAGCCTCGTGAGTTCCTCTACATCAGAAGCGATATCCGTCAGCCCGGAAATCCCGGATATTGCGCCGCCCCCGCCCGCGCCGCGCCGCAAAGGCGCGCTCTTGATCGTGGACGACGAGGACGGCCCGCGACAGTCGCTTCAGATCATTTTCAAAAGTGAATACGATTTGTTGATCGCCAGCGACGGCCCGAGCGCCATCGAATTGGCGAAACAGAACCGCATTGATGTGGCGGTGTGCGACATCCGGATGCAGGGCATGTCGGGGATTGAAGTGTTGGAGCGGTTGAAATTCGTGGACCCGGGCATCGAAGTGGTGATGATCACGGCGTTCGAGACCACGGAGACGATGCGCAAGGCGCTGCGGTTGCGCGCGTGCGATTACATCAACAAGCCGTTCGACCTCGGCACCATCCGCAACGCGGTGGCCGAGGCCATGAAACGTCGCACCCTCGACTGCGAAATCACCACGAACGCGGAGAAGTTGCAGCAACTTGTCACGGAACTGGAGGAACACCGCATCGAAAAGCAGATGGCCCAGACCCGCGGCGACATTTACGCCAGCATCATCCACGACATCAACGGCCCGCTCACCGTCATTTCCGGTTTTCTCCAATTGATCAGCCAGCGCATCGGCCCGTCCGAACAACTCACGCCGGAGGATTTGCAGTTCGTGAAGGACCGCATGAAGACGATGACGCGGCAGGTCACCAACTGCATCGAGATTTCGCGGCGTTACCTCAGCTTCCTGCGCAAGCAGCAGGATGAATCCCCGC
>SCTL01000485.1 GCA_004297495.1 Verrucomicrobiota bacterium | reverse complement strand
CGCTGCCCGAATGCTTGGGTCCGAAGTAATTGATGAAGCCAATCAGCAATATGAACCCGATGGTCGCCAGCTTGAGATAACCGGCGTGGACGCCAAAGTAACTCATCGCGTCCCAGCAACTCATCGCCGCAGTCACGATGAAATCTGCCAGCAACAACAGCGAACCGAGCACGGCCAGCACGCGGCTTTGTTCCCGCGCCGAGGAATACACACCGCCGCCATCAGGAAAGTGTTTGCAGACGATGATGTAGTTGTAGCCCACCAGCCCCGTGAGCACGCAGACGGCGAGAATGATCGGGAAGGAGGAAAAGCCCGCCGCGACGAACGCGAGGCCAATGACGTAGGCCTTGCTCGTGCCCCAGTCTCCATAGAGCAAAGCCGCTGCGCGCGCCCAGCCGACGTTGCGCGGCCGATGTGTGCCGATTTCCATTTTAGCTCATCCAAATGCCGGGGCGCACCGCGCCCGACCGAAGTGCTACAGGGGGAAATGGACCAATCCATTCGCCCTTAATGTTTGCGCCTACGAGGTTAGCTGCCGGGTTGGAACCATTAAGTGTTCCCGATGCGCCATGCGCATCGTTCACCCCATTCACAACGTCGAACGCCGTCCTGGGTCCCCCGCTGGCCATGCCACTCCGCACCGCCATTCAGCAGGCAAATCACGGACGCGAATTAGTGGATTCAAGGCCATTGGTCAAGCAAAGGTGTTTGAAATAAAAAGAACAGGCGGGTCTTGCGACCCGCCTGTCTCGCTATTCTTCTATTTGTAGCCGATCAACCCGGACCAGGAAGTCCCGGGCCCGTCGGATTGAACGGGTCGCAGTTCTTGATTGACGGATGAATCTGGTGATTACCGCGTTCCAGTTCGCCACCGTCGTCAATGTCAGGCGCTCGCACGCCGAACGCCGCCGTCCCATTTGGAACCGTCGCGCCGTCCATCACATTGATTCCAATGCACGCGGAGATCGCATTGCGGAAGTTCAGCAGGTAACGGTCGCCCGTCCCGCCCTTCAACTGTCGAATCTCGCTGTCTGACAACACCCAGATGCGGATGCGATAGCGATCCGGCGGATTCACACTGCCCTTCGGGTGGCTGCCACCCGGTTCACTCCGGTCTTCAATGTCCACGCGGAACAGCGTTGCACGCGGTGTGCGGCGCCCATTCGGATCCGCCCAGTCACCCACTCCCGTGAACACAATCTTGTTCGCCGGGGCCGGGCGCGGTTGCGGACCAGCCACCTTGTGGTCGTCCTCGTTGCAGACACCTTCGGTCACCGTGCCAGCACCATACACCAGGTTGACGTAGGTCTGGTTGGCAGCGCCGTCCACGCCGGGCACGACCACGGTTGCGGCCGTCGTGTTCGTTTCCAAGCACGCACAATCGAGCGTGTCGTAGTAGCGCGCGTGGAAATTCCCACGCAGTCCGCCTTGCGCGTGACGCACATGCGTCCACCGGCCGTGGATGCACGGGTTGCCGAGATAGAAGTCTTCGGTGACCGTGCAGATCTTGTTGCCAACCGGCGCTCCCACTTGGCCGCCGTGCGTCACATACCGCACGTCATCGGGATAGGTGAGGTCCGGAGCATCCTGACGGCCACCACCAGTCGTGCGACAGGCGTTGGGCTGGATGCAGCCGACTGA
>SCTL01000484.1 GCA_004297495.1 Verrucomicrobiota bacterium | reverse complement strand
GCGAAATGGAGGCGACGTTGGTGTAGGCGGGTACGGCGTTGGTCACGCCGCGCCGCGCGGATTCGGTGCCGTTGATCCACGCGACAAACCCGTCGTCGTAATTGATCACGAATTGCATCAAAGAAATTTCGGTGACGTTGGTGATGACGAACGGAATTCGCAGAAAGATGCAGGAATAGTTGCCGCTCATGTCGCTCAGCAACGTCCCGCCGGTCAGACCTTCGCCGTAGTGAAACGGCGCGCTGCCAATCGTCCACGAGGAATCATTGAAGCCCACACCGCGCCAGAGCGTGTTAGGACTCGAGACTTCGTTCGTGCCTTTGCGCCAGCGCCACGTCGCGCCGTTGGTGATGACGGTGTCGGTGGTCTGCGCGGGGAGCAATTGGGCCGTGGTCAGTGACAGCAGGAAGATTGCAAGCCGCCAAAGTCTCCCGGAAAAACTCTTTCGGGCGCTTTCTGACTTCGAGTGATTCAACACTGCAAACGACAAGCCGGCTTCTGATTGCGCCTGAACTACGGGTGACACGGGGAGGAAACTAACACGCCGCGCCGCGCGACGGCAATGACTCTTGCGGGTGAACAAACGGACGAGGGCCGTGCTCCGACGTGGTGGCGCTAAAAACCACGCAAACAATTCAGCGCGCCTGCGCCGCCGCAAATTCCTCCGGCGTATTCACGCTGCGGAACACGCCCGCGCCTTCCGCCGGCCACGGCAGCAAACGCACCAACCCGGCCTCGGCGGCGGCGCGCACAAAACTTTGCAGCGAGCGGTCCGCCAATTGCAATCGTTGTGCGACCAACTCGCGCGCCGCGCGCGGATACACCGCCGCCAACGGTTCCGCTCGTTCGCCGATCGCCGGGACCACGCCCGCCAGGCCACTGCGCGTGGCGAGCAATTCACGCAGCGTTGTCACATCCAGAAACGGCATGTCCACGGCCACGGCCACGAGCCAGTCGCTGGACATCGCGTTGAGCAACGCGGACAAGCCGCCGAGCGGGCCGAGGTTGGGAATTTCGTCGGGAATAATTTTGGCCGCGTTGCAATACGGGCCGCCGGGCCGGCCAGAAATCAAAACTTCATGCGCGCTGATTTCGCGAGCGAGACGAAGCTGATGTTGCCAGAGCGCCTGTCCGCGCCAGTCGAGCGCCGCCTTGTCCGCGCCCATGCGTCGCGACTGCCCGCCCGCAAGCAGGCCGAAACAAATCGAATCGGAGCGAGTCATCGTAAGCAGCGTAACAGATGAAAGCGGCAAACGTCAGCAACGGAGCGCGCGTCTCGCGTAGCGGCGTCTCGGCAGAGCGCCGCCATTCCTCAGCGTGAAAATACTTGCGGCGCTCTGCCGAGACGCCGCTACGCGACCGAACACATCCTCCTCAATACACGTCTCGCGCGTAACGCTTCGCGGCCTTGAGTTGCTTCACGTATTCCGCAGCTTGCTCGGGCGATTTGCCGCCGGCGCGTTCGATCACCTGATGCAACGCCGCGTCCACGTCCTTAGCCATGCGCGAGGCATCGCCGCAGACGCAGAACGCCGCGCCCTGCTCCAGCCAGGTCCACACTTCCTTGGCGTGTTCGAGCATTTTGGTTTGCACGTAAACTTTTTCCGACTGATCGCGCGACCACGCCAAGTCCAGCCGTGTAAGCACGCCGCTCTTTCTCAAACTTTCCATCTGCTCGCGATAGAGAAAATCCGTGGACGATTTTTGGTCGCCGAAGAACAGCCAGTTCTTTCCCTTCGCGCCGACGGCTTGACGTTCTTCCAGAAATCCCCGGAACGGCGCGATGCCCGTGCCCGGACCGACCATGATCAGCGGCGCGTCGGGCGCGGGCGGACGAAACGCCTTGTTGCTGTGCGTGAACACCGGCACAACGCCGCCCGCCGGCACGCGCTCGGCGAGGAACGTCGAGCACACGCCTTTGCGCGGACGGCCCAACGAATCGTAGCGCACCACACCCACGCACAGATGCACCTGACCTGGATGTGCCTTCGGCGATGACGAAATCGAATAGAGCCGCGGCTGAAGTTTCCGGAGCAGCGCCACGAATTCTTTCGGCGCGAACTTCGCGTTGCGATGCGCGTGCAACAGGTCAATGATTTCGCGACCGTAGAGGAATTTGCTCAACTCACCATTCGCATCCGGCGAAGAAAGCTTGGTGAGTTCCGCGTCGCCGCTGCGTTCAGCCATCGCTTTCAGAAACGGATTCGGGATGCGCGTGATCTCGTAGTGATGCACCAACGCCTCGCGCAGGGAAACGTCTTTGCCGTCACGATCCGGCACGGCTTCTTCGCCCGAGCAACCGAGCGCGCGAAGAATTTCCTCGGCAAGTTCGGCGCAGTTCGTCGGGCGCACGCACAACGCGTCGCCGGCTTCGTAAGTCAGGCCCGAGCCTTCGAGCGAGAACTCAAAGTGCCGCGTGTCCTTCGCCGAGCCGTCGCCATTGAGTTTGAGATTCGTGAGCAGCGGCGAGGGGAAGGGATTCTTTTTTCCATAGGCCGAGACAGCCCCCTCACCCTGACCCTCTCCCCCTCCGAGGGGGAGAGGG
>SCTL01000483.1 GCA_004297495.1 Verrucomicrobiota bacterium | reverse complement strand
AAATCACCGAGCGCGGCATCGGCAACGGTGTGTCGCTGGTCATCACCATCGGCATCCTGGCCCGCATGCCGGCGGCAACCACGGCGTTGAAGGACATGTTTTTCCCGGCCGTCGGAATGGAAGCGAAGTTCAACATCGGCCACGCGGCTGCGTTGATCTTGCTGCTGGTTGGCGTCATTGCAGGCGTGATCGCGGTCACGCAAGCGCAGCGCAAAGTGCCGGTGCAATACGCGCAGCGCGCGGTTGGTCGCAAAGTCTATCAGGGCGGAACGTCCTTCATGCCGTTGCGTGTAAACTACGCGGGCGTGATGCCGATCATCTTTGCGCAGGCGATTCTCATGTTCCCGCAAAAGATTTTGTTGTTCCTCGGCAGCAGCTTTGATGTGCCGTTCTTCAAACAGATCGCGGCGATGTTGAACGAAGGCGCGTTTCTCTACATGGGGCTTTACGGGCTGATGATTCTGTTCTTCTCGTATTTCTGGGTGGCGACGCAGTTCAATGAGTTGCAGATCGCCGACGATTTGAAAAAGAACGGCGGTTACATTCCCGGCGTGCGGCCCGGTCAGGCCACGAGTGATTTCCTGCACAACGCCATGAGCCGGATCACGCTGGCGGGCGCGGTCTTTCTGACGATCATCGCGGTGATCCCGATCTTTCTCGCGCGCGAAATGCAGATTCCCTATTCCGTCGCCACGTTTTTTGGCGGCACGAGTTTGTTGATCATGGTGGGCGTGATGCTGGATACGATGCGCATGGTCGAGTCGCACCTGATGATGCGCCACTATGACGGCTTCCTGAAGAAGGGCCGGATTCGCGGACGGTTTGCTTGAGTTGAGCGTTGAAAGTTGAGAGTTGAGAGTCCGAGAAGAATTCCTCCATCAACGATCAACCAAAACCATCAACTGAACGATGATCATTCTTAAAACCGAGCGCGACCTGGAGTTGATGCGGCCCGCCTGCGCGGTGGCTGGCGCGGTTTTGAATGACGTGGCGGCGTTCATCCGGCCGGGGGTGACGACGAAGCAAGTGGATGAATTTGCGGCCTCGCGCATCAAGCATTACGGGGCGAAGAGCGCGTTTTTGGGTTATCGGAAGTATCCGTGTCACACGTGCATCTCGGTAAACGACGAAGTGGTGCATGGGCTGGCTAGTGATCGCCAGTTGCGACTGGGCGACATTGTCAGTGTGGACGTGGGCGTGTTGTATCGCGGGTATATCGGCGACAACGCGCGGACGATTCCGGTGGGCGGTTGCGGCGTGGCGGCGCAGCGGTTGATGGACGTGACCGAGAAGGCGCTGTATGAAGGCATCGCCGCGGCGGTGCCGGGGAATCGCGTGACGGACATTTCGCGCGCGATTCAAAATTACGTCGAGGGCAACGGTTGCAGCGTGGTGCGGGAGTTCGTGGGTCACGGCGTGGGCCGGACAATGCACGAAGAGCCGCAAGTCCCGAATTTCGTGGACGCGAAGAGCAACCAGAAGTTGCGTCCGGGCATGACGCTGGCCATCGAACCGATGGTCAATGCGGGCCGGCCCGAGGTGAAAATCTTGAATGACGGCTGGACAGTGGTGACGCAAGATGGTTCACTATCCGCTCATTTTGAGCACACGGTGTTGATCACCGAGGGTGAGCCGGAGATTTTGACATGGCCGGAAAAGATGCCTTCCAGGTTGAAGGTGTCGTGATCGAAGCGCTGCCCAGCCGGATTTACCGGGTGGAACTGGCGAATGGTCACCGGCTGCTGGGATTTGTGGCGGGCCGCGCGGCGAAAACGCACGCGCGGTTTGCGCCGGGTGAAAAAGTGAAGTTGCAATTGACGCCCTTTGACCTGTCAACCGGGCGTATCATCGTCGGAACGAAATAGAATTTGATATGAAAGTTCGCGCGTCAGTGAAGAAATTGTGTGAGCACTGCAAGATTGTGCGTCGCAACCGGGTCATTCGTGTCATCTGCACGAACAAGCGCCACAAGCAGCGCCAGGGTTGAACGATTAACGAGTAAAAGATTATGGCACGTATCATTGGTGTAGAAATTCCGCCGAACAAGCGCATTGATATTGCGCTGCGTTACATTTACGGCATCGGCCCGGTCAACGCGGTCGAAATCCTCCAGCGCGCGAACATTGATCCGAGCATCCGCGCGAAGGACCTGACCGAGGCGCAGCTTTCGCAGATTGTGCACGCGATTCAGGACGGCAAGTATGTCATCGAAGGCGATCTGCGCCGCGAGATCGGCATGAACCTGAAACGTCTGCAAGGCATCAAATGCTATCGCGGCGTCCGCCATTTGCGCAGCCTGCCCGTGCGCGGCCAGCGCACACAGACCAACGCCCGCACGCGCAAAGGTCCGCGCAAGACGGTCGGCGTGCAGCGCAATCCCAACGCCAAGACCGGCATTCATTGATCGGCCTATCCACTCTCAACTATCCACTCTCAACTAGATATGGCTGACGAAACGAAAAAGAAAGACGCTCCGAAAAAGGAAGCGAAACCCGCGGCCGCCGCGAAACCGACGGAAGACAAAGCCGCCAAGGCCGCTGCTGCTCCCGCTGCTCCAGGCGTCGCTGTTGCCGAAGCGCCCAAAGGTCCCGAAGTTCCGGTCGCAGCCAGTGCGCCGACCGCTGCTGAACTGCTCGGTGAGGACGCTGCCGCGAAGAAAATCATCAAGGCCAAGCACGCCAAGAACGTCGTTACCGGCGTGGCGAACATATTGGCGACCTTCAACAACACGCAAGTCACCATCACCGACATGCACGGCAATCTGATCGGCTGGTCCGCCGCCGGTCGCGTGGGCTTCAAAGGCTCGCGCAAGAGCACGGCTTACGCGGCGCAGATGGTCGCGCAGGACGCCGCCCGTCAGGCGATGGCGCACGGTATGAAGGAAGTCGAGATTCGCGTCAAAGGTCCCGGCTCGGGCCGCGAGTCCGCCATCCGCGCTTTGCAGGCCATCGGTCTGGAAATCACGAGCATCAAGGATGTGACGCCCGTTCCGCACAACGGCTGCCGTCCGCGCAAGAAGCGCCGCGTGTAACCCTCAACTCTCAACTTTCAACTCTCAACTAGCATGGCACGTTACACTGGTCCTCGCGTCCGCATCAGCCGCCGATTTGGCGTCCCCATCTTCGGCCCCTCGAAATATCTCGAACGCCGCAACTACGGTCCCGGCGTTCACGGCCCGAAGTCCCGCCGCAAGACGACCGATTACGGTCTCGGCCTGATCGAGAAACAGAAACTCCGTTACTACTATGGTCTGATGGAGAAACAGTTTCGCGGCGTGTACGAGAAGGCGCTCAAGCGTCGCGGCGTCACCGGCGAACAGATGTTGCAGATTCTCGAGACGCGGCTCGACAACGTGGTGTTTCATCTCGGCCTGGCCAGCACGCGTGCGGCGGCCCGCCAGATGGTGGCGCATGGCCACATCACCGTGAACGGCAAGAAAGTGAACGTGCCGTCCTGCGCGTTGCGCGTGAACGACGTGATCGAAGCCAAGAACACCACCGTCTCGCGCCAGTTGGCGACCAAGAATCTCGAACTGTCCACGAGCCGCGCGGTGCCCGACTGGCTCTTGCTGGACAAGGAAACGTTCAAAGGCACCGTGATGCGGATTCCGACTCGCGAAGAGATCAATCCTATCGCCAACGAACAGGCCGTCGTCGAATTTTATTCCCGTTAAACCAAACCGGTCCTCGCGGACCACAGAACAATTATACGGACGCCGCCGGTGTCGGGAATAACACCGCGGCGTCAGATTAAAATTGTTGAAAGGAAACCATGCCAGTACGTCTAGGACGTTTTGAAATGCCCAAGCGGTTGACCAAGGACGAGTCAGCCTCCAACGAAACCTACGCCAAGTTTGTCGCCGAGCCGTTTGAAACCGGCTACGGCCACACCATCGGCAACTCGCTCCGGCGCGTGTTGCTCTCCTCGCTCGAGGGCGCGGCCATCACTTCCGTCAAGTTCGACGGCGCGATGCACGAATTCGCCACCGTTGACGGCGTGGTGGAAGACGTGACCGATATTGTTTTGAACCTCAAGAAGGTCAAATTCAAGGCCCACTCGCGCGATGAACAGGTCCTGTTGCTTTCCGTGAACAAGGACGGCGAAGTCACCGCCGGCGACATCCAGGTCAACCAGAACCTCGAGATCGTCAATCCCGGCCAGTTGATCTGCACGCTCGACAAGAAAAAGAAGTTCGAGCTGGAACTGACGGTGAAGATCGGCCGCGGCTTCTGCCCCGGCGACGAAAACAAGAAGCCCGGTCAGGCCATCGGCGTCATCGCCATTGACTCGCTCTTCTCACCCGTCACGCGCGTCCGCTACGGCGTCGAAGCCGCCCGCGTCGGCCAGCGCACGGATTATGACCGCCTCGTCGTCGAAGTCTGGACCGATGGCCGGCTCACGCCCGATGACGCCCTCACGCAAGCCTCGGCGATTCTCCAGCATCACCTCGACGTGTTCGTCGGTTACGACAAGAACGCGGTCGAGTTCGAGGAAGTCGTGGACAAGCAGGACGAGGAGAAGACGAAGCTCAAGAAGCTCCTCAACATGAGCGTCAACGAGATCGAGCTTTCCGTCCGCGCCGCCAACTGCCTCAACAACGCCAACATCACCACCGTCGGCCAGCTCGCGATGAAGTCCGAGCAGGAGATGCTCAAGTACCGCAACTTCGGCAAGAAGTCGCTCAACGAGATCAAGGACAAGCTCCAGGCCCTCGGCCTCTCGCTGGGCATGACCTTCGAACCCGGCCTGCTCGACGCGCCGAAGGAAGAACCGAAGCCAACCCTTTAATCCGTTATGCGTCACCTCAAGCGAACCGCCAAGTTGGGCCGCACCGGCGAACACCGGAATGCGATGCTCGCCAACCTGGTCAGCTCTCTCATCAAACACAAACGCGTCACCACCACGCTCGCCAAGGCCAAGGCCGCGCGCTCCGTCGCCGAAAAGATCGTCACCCTCGGCAAACGCGGCACCGTGCAGGCCCGCCGGCTCGCCGCCGCGCGCTTGCGCACCCACGGCCCGACTGTGGACCTGACCAAGGAAGAAAAGAAAAAATGGCGCGCCAATGAGGACGTCATTCGCATCCTGTTCGAGGATGTCGCCCCCGCGTTCAAAGGTCGTGCCGGCGGCTATACCCGTATCGTCAAGCTGGAGCAACGCCCCGGCGACGCCGCGCCGAAAGCCATTCTCGAATGGGTGGATGAAATCGCCACCGCCGCGCCCGCGCCTGAGACCGCGCCGGCAGGCGAAGCCAAGCCCGAGGAAAAGAAGTAACCTCCGGTCACAAAAACAATTCAGCCCGCTCGCAAGAGCGGGCTTTTCTATTGATGGTTGGCCGGGAGGATGATTGTAACTATCAACATCAACCCGCGGGGAATTCAAGTTCGCCTGACCCGACGTGAGATCCGCTTCCCTTCAGGAGTATCCTAACATTCGTCCGAGGTGCAGCGTCGCGAACGCCAGAATCCACGCCAGCGCGCCCATGTAAAGCCACTGGAACACCGGCCACTTCCACGAGTTCGTCTCGCGCCGCACGATGGCCACCGTGCTCGCGCATTGCATCGCAAAAACATAAAACACCATGAGCGTAATGCCGGTGAGCGTTGTGTAAACCGGCGTGCCGTCGGGTCGCTTCTGTTCTTGCAACGTCTTGGCGAGGTCGGCGCCGTCGTCGTTCTGGCCGACGTTATAGACCGTGGACATGGTGCTCACAAAAACTTCCCGCGCCGCGAACGACCCGATGATGCCGATGCCCATCTTCCAATCAAACCCCAGGGGCGCGATGACCGGCTCGATGGCGCGGCCCATCATGCCAGCGTAACTGTGGCGCAGTTGTTCGCCGGCCGTCGGCGTCGCATGGGTCGCGTTGGTCACATTTGTCCCATCCGCAGCCGTTGGCGTATCCAGTTTCGGATACGTCGCCAGCCCCCACAGTACGATGTTGATTCCCAAAATCACCGTCCCGGCGCGCACGAGAAAAATTTTCGAGCGATCCCACATGTGCCGCAGCACCACGCGGAGCAAGGGACGCTTGTAGGGCGGCAATTCCATGATGAGCATCGGCGTTTCACCCTTGAGCAAAGTCTTCTTGAACAGCCACGCCATCAACAGCGCCACCACGATGCCGAGCAGATACATCGCGAGCAAAGTCAGTCCGGACAATGTCAGAAAACCCCAGACGCGCTGCTTCGGAATGCACGCGCCGATCAGCAGCGCATAGACCGGCAGCCGCGCCGAGCAACTCATCAGCGGCGCGACGAGGATCGTGACCAGCCGGTCCTTTGGGCTTTCAATCGTGCGCGTGGCCATGATTCCGGGAATCGCACACGCGAACGAACTGAGCATGGGAATGAAACTCTTGCCGTGCAGCCCAACCTTGCTCATCAGCCGGTCCATCAAAAACGCCGCGCGCGCCATGTAACCCGTGTCTTCCAGAAAGCCGATGAAGAGGAAGAGCAAAAGAATTTGCGGCAGAAAAACCACAACTGCGCCGACTCCTTTCACCACGCCGTCCACGATGAGGCTATGAAAATCCCCCGGCGGAATCAGCGTGCCGACCTTTGCGCCCAGCCAGGCCACGCTGCCTTGCAGCAAATCCATCGGGACTTTCGCGAAGGTGAAAATGCTTTGGAACATCAGCGCCATGACCGCGACGAAAATCAGCGTGCCCCAAACTTTGTGCGTGAGCACGCGGTCCAGTTTGTCGCTGAAAGTTTCGCCCGGCGGCGCGAGTTCCTTCGTGACGGCCTGCTGGATTTCCGCCACGCGCGCGTAACGCCATTCGATCGGCGCGCCGCGCCAGTCCACGCCGTGCGCATCGAGCCGCTTGCGCGCGGCGGTCACGGCGTCCTGAATTTTCTGCGGGTAATGGGACGAGGACGACGCGAGCGCTTTTTCGTTCGTCAGAATCAGCAGCGCCTCGGCCGTCGCCTGCAATTTGCGTTCGCTGTAAGTTTCCGCCAGCAACTCCGCAAGATTCAATGCTTCGATGCGGAACAAGCCCGGCAACTGGCAGAAGAGTTTCGGCCTGACGTCAGGAGCGCGACCGGTCCCCGGTCGCAGCGCCTCCGAATGTTCACACCCGTCGGGAATTTGGGAAGACGCACCCGCTTCTACCCGCTGCGGACGGGGACCGTCCGCGCTCCGTTCGCGTCCTCCCGATTCGGGCGACATCGCCGGGTGACGGGCCCTACCATCAAGCATTGAAACAATCTGTTGCTTCAGTTCCTTCACGCCCTCTCCCGTGCTGGCCACCACGGGCATCACCGGCACACCCAGCAGTTCCGTCAGTTTCCCCGCGTCAATCTCGTGACCGTTCGCCTCCGCCACGTCCACCATGTTCAGCGCGATGATGGTGGGATGCCCCAGCTCGACGACTTGCGTGGCGTAATACAGATTGCGCTGCAAGTTCGACGCATCCACCACCACCACGATCAAATCCGGCGCCGGCAACTCCGGCAGGCGATGGAGCAGCACGTCGCGCGAGATTTGTTCGTCGAGCGAGTTGGGGCTGAGGCTGTAAGTGCCGGGCAGATCGAGCACGCGCAGGTCGCTGCCCGCCGGCGCGTGCTGCAAGCGGCCTTCCTTGCGCTCGACGGTGACGCCCGCGTAATTGCCGACCTTGGCGCGCAAGCCGGTGAGCGCGTTGAACAACGTCGTCTTGCCGCAATTGGGATTGCCCGTGAGCGCGACGTAAGCCGTCTGACGCGGGCCGGGTGACGAGTGACGCGATTCCGCGTCCGGCCGATCCGTTTTGATTTTTTGCGACTCGCCTACGCTCATGGCTTTAACGGCATGATACGGACTTTACGAAATCTTGTATGCCCGGATTTGCGATTCATTGTCGGTGAATTGCGATGGAGGGATTGTCGCGCAGGCCGGTGAGCGCGTTGAGCAACGTCGTCTTGCCGCAGTTGGGATTGCCCTGAGCGCGATGTAGGCCGGGCCGGGAATTATTCTGGCAGATTTCTTTTCGTCCGATGGGGACTGGGGAATTCATTCAACTCAAATCAGCTCTTAGCGTTTTCCAGATTGAACTAAGATTGCCGGTTGGAGTCTTTTCTTCGCTTGGCTCGTTGCCGAAGAATAACCAATTCCACAATCAATCCTGAGCATAGCCAACCGCAGAACAAGAAACCCGGAACTATCGTGCCTTCTGGAAAAGCTGCAGACAATGCTTTAGCATCCAATACATTGTTGAAGCACATTGGCATTATGATTCCCCAACACAATGCCCACAGGGTAAAAAGGCCCCAGCCATAAACGATTGCTCGAATCCGCCATGCGGGTTTGCTGCCTGCGAAGGCAACAATAATTGACGCGGCGGCAAAACTAAGAAGTTCCAATGTTTGTATGGCGACGGTAGACATAGCTCAGTTCGCCTTCACCAAAATCTGCTCGGCCTCGTGCTTGCGCAGCGTGAGATTGTAGCCGCGCACTTTGATTTCCACCGGATCGCCCAGTGGCGCGAATCGGACAAGTTCCACTTTCGTGCCCACGAGCAAACCCATTTCCATCAGGCGCGGGCGGCTGGCAGGCGGGAGGTTGATTTCGGCAACCGTCGCCGTCGTGCCCACGGCGACCGAAGTCAGCGGTTGTAGGGCGGGGGACATCGCAGTTTCAACAGGCGATCGGTTCGACGAGGATGGATTCGGCGAGTTCCTCGCTGAGCGCCACGCGGGCATTGCAGACCTGGCAGATCAAACTCGGATGCCGGCTGACGAGCCGCACGCGCTGCTGCTCGCCGAGGCCCATTTCGCGGAGGCGATCCACGACGTCCGGCTGCGCGATGAGTTGCTTGATGCAAACCACCGTGCCCGCCGCCACGGTCGAGAGCGGACAGGTGGCGGCCTCGGGGCAACACGCTTCGGGAGCTTTGGCTCGAATTGAATTCGCCTTTTTCAACGGGGACAAAGTAAGTGCCAATCCGAACCGAGGCAAGTCTTTGAATTGACCGCCAAAAAACGCTTAGTGATTCGCAAGGGGCGTGGAGTGCTTTCCCCGCGTAATGCGGAAGCTACGGTCGTATGCGTATCCGGGGATTCGCGGTTTTGGGTTGGATGACGCTGCTGCTTTCGTTCTCTGCGGCAGGCGCGCCCGCGTTCAAGAATTCAGAGTGCCTCGACTGCCATCTCGATCCCACTACAACGCGCAAAGTCGGCGACAAAGTCGTCGCGCTGATCTTCCCGACGAACACCTTCGATAAATCTCTTCACGCAAAACTGGATTGCGTTGACTGCCACGAGGGCATCAAGGATTTGGTTCACCCAAGCAAATTGCCGCCGCCGAACTGCGCGGGCTGCCATGAAAAAGAAGCGAAGCAATACGCCACGAGCATTCACGGCGTGAGCCACACGATGGGCGCATCGGGCGCGGCGAACTGCTGGGATTGCCACGGCTCGCACG